>NZ_JBFBAD010000048.1:0-74927 GCF_040682075.1 Actinoplanes sp. NPDC051411
GAACTAGATGCTTTACCTCGATCTTGGTCACCCTCGCCCCGAATTCCGTCAACCGCAAGAAACCCGGAAAGCAAAAACCGCCCCGACCCCAAACAGGGCCGAGACGGTCTTTAACCCAGAACTAAACCTCAGTTCTTACCACCAGCAAGCTTCTCGCGAAGAGCAGCGAGAGCCTCATCGGTAGCCAGAGTTCCAGCAGGCTCCTCAGTCGCACGCGCCGGAGCAGGCGAGCTGGAAGAGGTCGACGACGGCGCAGCACCGGGAACCACGGCCGGAGCCGGGTTGAGGGCCGCCTCGGCGTCGGCGTCGCGGGACGCCTGGACCTGCTTGGTGTGCGCCTCCCAGCGCTCGCGGGCATCAGCGTACTGCTTCTCCCACGTCTCGCGCTGCTTCTCGTACCCCTCGAGCCACTCGCCCGTCTCCGGGTCGAAGCCTTCGGGGTAGATGTAGTTGCCCTCGGCGTCGTACGTCGCGGCCATGCCGTAGAGGGTGGGGTCGAAGTGCTCCTCGCCCTCGACGAAGCCCTCGTTGGCCTGCTTGAGCGACAGGCTGATGCGGCGGCGCTCCAGGTCGATGTCGATGACCTTGACCAGGACGTCGGAGCCGACCTGGACGACCTGCTCGGGCAGTTCGACGTGGCGCTCGGCGAGCTCGGAGATGTGCACCAGGCCCTCGATGCCGTCGTCGACGCGGACGAAGGCGCCGAACGGGACCAGCTTGGTGACCTTGCCCGGCACGATCTGGTTGATCGCGTGGGTGCGGGCGAACTGGCGCCACGGGTCTTCCTGGGTGGCCTTCAGCGACAGCGACACGCGCTCGCGGTCGAGGTCGACGTCGAGAACCTCGACCTCGACCTCCTGGCCGACCTCGACGACCTCGGACGGGTGGTCGATGTGCTTCCAGGAGAGCTCGGAGACGTGCACCAGGCCGTCGACGCCACCGAGGTCGACGAACGCGCCGAAGTTGACGATCGAGGACACGACGCCCTTGCGGACCTGGCCCTTCTGCAGCTTGTTGAGGAACTCGGTGCGCACCTCGGACTGGGTCTGCTCGAGCCAGGCCCGGCGGGACAGGACCACGTTGTTGCGGTTCTTGTCCAGCTCGATGATCTTCGCCTCGAGCTCGCGGCCGACGTACGGCTGCAGGTCGCGCACGCGGCGCATCTCGACCAGGGAGGCCGGCAGGAAGCCCCGCAGGCCGATGTCGAGGATGAGGCCGCCCTTGACCACCTCGATGACCGAGCCGCGGACGACGCCGTCGTCTTCCTTGATCTTCTCGATCGTGCCCCACGCCCGCTCGTACTGCGCGCGCTTCTTCGAGAGGATCAGACGGCCTTCTTTGTCCTCCTTGGTGAGGACGAGAGCTTCGATGTGGTCACCGACCGACACCACTTCCGCGGGGTCCACGTCATGCTTGATCGACAACTCACGCGAGGGGATCACGCCCTCGGTCTTGTAGCCGATGTCGAGCAGGACCTCGTCCCGATCGACCTTGACGACGGTGCCTTCGACAATGTCGCCGTCGTTGAAGTACTTGATGGTCTCGTCGATGGCGGCGAGGAAAGCTTCCTCAGAGCCGAGATCGTCGACGGTGACCCTGTTGGCGCTCGAGGTGGCCTCGATGCTGCTCGTCATGTGGACTGTTGCTCCGAACGGATGGTGTCGTGGTGGCTCTCGCGCGCCGCGGAACTGCCGACCGCCGCGGCACGAACATCCGTTGTGATCATGACGATGAATGTCAGATCAGGCGAGTGGATCATGCCGAGACCGACGACCACGGAACCTGCTCCCTGCCGAGGCACACGATCCGCGAGCGCATCGACTAGCTTACCGTGCGCATTACCACAGGTTGCAAGCCCTCCGGAGGAGGCGGCCACATTGTTCGGCGGAAACCCCTCATCGTGCCCGCAATATGCCGAATCCGGACGGCGACACGCCTGCCGTACCGTTGCCGCGTGATCGACATCCCTTCGGAGACCACCGAGGCCGAGACGCACGTGACGCGGCGCACCATCAGCGACGACGAGAGCCGGTCGGCCAGCCGCGCCTGGTGGGACCTCGACGCCGACGACTACCAGGCCGAGCACGGCCGGTTCCTGGGTGACGTCGACTTCGTCTGGTGCCCCGAGGGGCTGCGCGAAGCCGACGCACGGCTGCTCGGCGACGTACGGGGAAAGAAGGTCCTGGAACTCGGCGCCGGCGCCGCCGCCGGCGCCCGGTGGCTCTCCGGGCAGGGCGCCGAGGTCGTGGCCATGGACCTCTCCGCGGGCATGCTGCGGCACGCCCGCGAGGCGGGCGAGCGTTCCGGCGTACGCGTCCCCCTCGTGCAGGCCGACGCCCTGGCCCTTCCGTTCCCGTCGGGTGCCTTCGACATCGTGTGCACGGCGTTCGGCGCGATCCCGTTCGTGGCCGACTCGGGCGCCGCGATGCGCGAGGTGGCCCGGGTCCTCCGGCCGGGTGGTTCCTGGGTGTTCTCGATCACCCACCCGATGAGGTGGATCTTCTGGGACGAGCCGGACGAGTCGGGGCTGGTGGCCCGCAACTCCTACTTCGACCGGACCCCGTACGTGGAGACCGACGAGCAGGGCGTGCCGACGTACATCGAGCAGCACCGCACCCTGGGTGACCGGGTCCGCGAGCTGGTGGCGGCGGGTTTCGTGCTGCGGGACCTCGTCGAGCCGGAGTGGCCGGCCGGGCACGAGGAGATCTGGGGTCAGTGGAGCCCGCTGCGCGGGCGGCTGTTCCCCGGCACGGCGATCTTCGTGACCGACCGGCCGTAGGCCGTTTTCCCCGGTCGCCTGCGGGTATGCGGCGGCCATGAGCGAATTCGGCGAAGGCGACCACGTCCGCTGGCGCAGCCACGGCGAGGTCGTGCACGGGACGGTCGAGAAGAAGATCACCGAGCGCACCTCGGCGGCCGGGCGGACCGTGGACGCTTCGCCCGAGGACCCGCAGTACAGGGTCAGGAGCGACAAGACCGGGCGGGACGCGGTGCACAAGCCGGAAGCGCTGCGGCGGGACTGACGCGCTTCTGGCCCCCTCGCGGGAGGGGGCCGATCGAGGCGGAACGCCGGGGCGGGTCAGCCGCCGGTGACGTTGGAGATGACGGAACTGACGTCGAGGACGGCGCCCATCACGGCCAGGGCGGCCGGGATGAGACGGTAGTAGACCCAGGTGCCGCGACGGTCGCTGTCGACCAGGCCGGCCTCGCGCAGAACTTTGAGGTGATGCGAGATGGTCGGGCCGCTGAGCTCGAACTCCCCGGTCAGATCGTTGACACACACCTCGCCGGCGCGAGCCGACGCGATCATTGAAAGCAACCGGAGGCGAACAGGGTCGCCCACGGCCTTGAACATCCGTGCGAAGTTGTCGGCACGGCCGGCGTCGATCGGCGCCCGCACCACCGACGCGGCACTGGAGGCCGCTGATGGATCACCCATCGGGGGGAGGCTCGGCATCTCTCTAGCTTCGCAGATCAACTGGGGAGTCCTGAAGCCCGGCTGCCTAAACGTAAGCTGGGAAAATCCCAAAATATCGCCTGGTGAACCAGGTAATCACGCCCCGGCGCCGTCCCGACACGGACAAGTGGATCAAGTTCGCCCGTTTCGCCCGTTACGGCGAGCGGGTGACCTCCTTTAGTGGTCCGCGCCGGTTGCGTCGCTTTTAGCGGTCGGCGCCGTTTCGGCCGCGGCCGGCGGTCGATGCCGTTCCGGCCGCCGGGCGCGTCGGCGCCGGTTTCGGCCGGCTTTCAGCGGCCGGCCGCCGTTTCGGCCTGACAGGGGCGGGGCGCCGTTTCGACCTGACCGCGGCCGGGCGCCGTTTCGGCCTGACAATGGCCGGGCGCCGTTTCGGCCTGACAGCGGCCGGGCGCCGTTTCAGCCGCTCTCAGAGATCGGGTGCGGTTTTGGCCGCTCTCAGTGGTCGGCGCCGTTCCAGTCGCGGCCTGAGCCGACCGAGACCTCCAGCGGGACCGACAGCGGGTGGGCGCCGCCCATTTCGGCCCGGACCAGGGCCTCGAGCGGCTCGCGCTCGCCCGGGGCGACGTCGAAGACCAGCTCGTCGTGGACCTGCAGCAGCATGCGCGACTTCAGGCCGGACTCCTTCAGGGCCCGGTCGACGCGGAGCATCGCGACCTTGATGATGTCGGCCGCCGAGCCCTGGATCGGCGCGTTGAGGGCCATGCGCTCGGCCATCTCGCGGCGCTGGCGGTTGTCGCTCGACAGGTCGGGCAGGTAGCGGCGACGGCCGAGGATGGTGGCCGTGTAGCCGTCCTGCACGGCCCGGCGCACGACCGCCTGCAGGTAGTCGCGGACGCCGCCGAAGCGCTCGAAGTATTCGTCCATCAGCGCGCGGGCCTCGTCGACCGAGATCGTGAGCTGGTTGGACAGGCCGAACGCGCTCAGGCCGTAGGCCAGGCCGTAGTTCATCGCCTTGATCTTGCGGCGCTGGTCGGGCACGACCTCCTCGACCGGCACGTGGAAGACCGAGGACGCGGTCGCGGCGTGGAAGTCGAACGCCGAGTTGAACGCGGCGATCAGCGCCGCGTCGCCGGACAGGTGCGCCATGATGCGCATCTCGATCTGGCTGTAGTCGGCGGTCATCAGCTGCTCGAACCCCGGTCCGACGACGAAGGCCCGGCGGATGCGCCGGCCCTCCTGAGTGCGGATCGGGATGTTCTGCAGGTTGGGGTCGGTCGACGACAGGCGGCCCGTGGCGGCCACGGTCTGGTTGAACGTGGTGTGGATGCGGCCGTCGTCAGAGACCGACTTGAGCAGGCCGTCGACCGTCGACTTGAGCTTGGCGACGTCGCGGTGGCGCAGCAGGTGCGCCAGCAGCGGGTCCTCGGTCTGGGCGAACAGGCTCTGCAGCGCGTCGGCGTCGGTGGTGTAACCCGACTTGATCTTCTTGGTCTTGGGCAGGCCCCGCTCGTTGAACAGGATCTCCTGCAGCTGCTTGGGCGAGCCGAGGTTGAACTCGCGGCCGACCACCTCGTGCGCGACCTGCTGGGCGGCCTTGACCTCGGCCGCGAAGTGGGCCTCGAGCTCGGAGAGGTATTCGGTGTCGGCGGCGATGCCCAGGTGCTCCATCTCGCCGAGCACCTCGGACAGCGGCTGCTCGACCTCCATCAGCAGCTTCTGGGAGTCGCCGTCGTCGCGCGACAGCTCCTCGGTGAGCACGTCGGCCAGGTCGAGGGTGGCCCGGGCGCGCAGCATGACGCCCTGCTCGGCCGCGCCCTCGTCGGTGCCGAGGCCGTCGAAGGTGAGCTGACCGGTCTCCGGTTCCTCGACGCGCAGCTCGCGCTTGAGGTAGCGCAGCGCGAGGTCGGTCAGGTCGTAGGCCCGCTGGTCGGGCTTGGCCAGGTAGGCGGCGAGCGCGGTGTCGACGCGTACGCCCGAAAGCTGCCAGCCATGCGCCCGCATGGCCAACGAGGCGGGTTTGGCGTCGTGGACGACCTTGGGCCGCCCGGGGTCGGCGATCCAGGCGGCGACCGCCTGCTCGTCGGTCTCGTCGAGGGCGGCCGGGTCGAACCAGGCCGCCGGGCCGTCACCGGTGGCGACGGCGACCCCGGTGAGCCGGCCGGTGCCCCGCCCGAAGTGGCCGGTGACCGCGACCCCGACCGGGGCCGCGGTGGCGTGCGTGGCGAGCCAGGGCGCGACCGTGCCCGGGGCGAGGATCTCGCCGGCCAGGTCGAAGCCGGCCTCGGCCTCAGGCTCGACCGCGTCGAGGTAGGAGTAGAGCCGCTCGCGCAGCACCCGGAACTCGAGCGCGTCGAAGACCCGGTGGACGGCCTCGCGGTCCCAGCCGTGCCACTTCGCGTCCTCGGGGCGCAGCGACAGCTCGAGGTCGGTGTGCAGCCGGTTGAGGTCGTAGTTGCGCATCACCTCGGCCAGGTGGGCGCGCAGGCTCTCGCCGGCCTTGCCCTTGACCTTGTCGGCGTTGGCGATGATGCCGTCGAGACCGCCGTATTCGTTGATCCACTTGGCGGCGGTCTTGTCGCCGACGCCGGGCACCCCGGACAGGTTGTCGCTGGTCTCGCCGACCAGGGCCGCCTTGTCGCGGTAACGCGACGGGGGGACGAAGTATTTGGCCTCGATCGCCTCGGGGGTCATGCGCCAGACCTCGGAGACGCCGCGCACCGGGTAGAGGATCGTGACGTGCTCGTCGGCGAGCTGGAACGCGTCGCGGTCGCCGGAGGAGATGACCACCTCCATGCCGGCCGCGCGGCCCTGCGTGGCCAGCGTGGCGATCACGTCGTCGGCCTCGTAGTTGTCCTTCTCGACGACCGGGATGCGCAGCGCCTCCAGCACCTCCTTGATCAGGCTGACCTGACCCTGGAACGGCTGCGGCGTCTCGGAGCGGCCGGCCTTGTAGTCGGCGTAGATCGCGGTGCGGAAGGAGATGCGGGACAGGTCGAACGAGACCACGATGTGGGTCGGTTTCTCGTCGCGCAACATGTTGATCAGCATCGACGTGAAACCGAACACCGCGTTCGTCGCCTGGCCGGTCGCGGTGCTGAAGTTTTCCACCGGCAGGGCGAAGTAGGCCCGGTAGGCCAGGGAGTGGCCGTCGAGCAGCAGTAAACGGGGGGTCTGGGCGTCGTCGCTCACGTCGGTGAACTCTAGTCGTGGGGTCCGACATAATCGCCGCCCGCCCCGCCCGGCTTACAGCACCTTGCTGAGGAATGCCTTGGTTCGTTCCTGCTGCGGATTGGCGATGATCTCGCGCGGCTCACCCTTCTCGACCACCACGCCGCCGTCCATGAAGATCAGGGAGTCACCCACCTCGCGGGCGAAGCCGATCTCGTGGGTGACCACGACCATGGTCATGCCGTCGCGGGCCAGGTTCTTCATGACGTCGAGGACCTCACCGACCAGCTCCGGGTCGAGCGCGCTGGTCGGCTCGTCGAACAGCATCAGCTTGGGGCGCATCGCCAGCGCGCGGGCGATCGCGACCCGCTGCTGCTGGCCGCCGGAGAGCTGGCTCGGGTAGTTGCCGCTCTTGTCGGCCAGGCCGACCCGGTCGAGCAGCGCCGCGGCCCGCTCCCGGACCTCCGCCTTGCTCTCCCCCTTGACCCGGCACGGCGCCTCCATGACGTTCTGCAGCACCGTCATGTGGGGGAACAGGTTGAACCGCTGGAACACCATGCCGATCGAGCGGCGCTGGCGCGAGACGTCCTTCTCGCCCATCTCGTGCAGCTTGCCCTTGCGCTCGTGGTAGCCCATCAGCTCGCCGTCGACGAAGATGCGGCCGGCGTTGATCTTCTCGAGGTGGTTGATGCAGCGCAGGAACGTCGACTTGCCGGAGCCCGAGGGGCCGAGCACGCAGCACACCTCACCCGGCTTGACCACCAGGTCGACGCCCTTGAGCACCTCGAGCGACCCGTACGCCTTGTGGACGTTGTCGGCCCGGATCATCTCGGCGGCCGTCGTGCCCGCATCGAGGTCGCTCATGTGGCCTCCCCTTCCACCGACACCCGCCCGGTCTGCTCGACCTGTATGTCGCGCAGACGCTGCCGGGCCTGGCCGGTCGTACCGTAGCCGCGGCCGAAGTGCCGCTCCACGAAGAACTGTCCGATCATCAGGATGCTGCACAGGATCAGGTACCACAGCAGCGCGGCGACCAGCACCGGCAGAACCACGAACGTTCGCGACTCCACCGCCGTGAGCTGGAAGAACAACTCCCCGGTGACCGGGACGTAGGCGACCAGCGAGGTGTCCTTGACCATCGCGATGACCTCGTTGCCGGTCGGCGGCACGATCACCCGCATCGCCTGCGGCAGCACGATGCGCCGCAGCACCTGGCCGCGCGACATGCCCAGCGCCACCGCCGCCTCGGCCTGCCCGGGGTCGATCGACTGGATGCCGGCCCGGATGATCTCGGCCATGTAGGCCGCCTCGGACAGGCCGAGCGCCAGCATGCCCGCCGTGAAGCCGGCCAGCAGGTCGACCGCCCGGATGCTGTAGAACTGCGCGTTCAGGTCGTGGATGCCGAACAGCTTGCCGATCTGCGAGTCGAACGGCAGGCCGAAGCCGATCCGGCTCCACAGGATGTTCAGGTTGCCGAAGAGGATGGCGAGCACGAGGCGCGGCGCGGCCCGGAAGAACCACGTGTAGATCCAGGCGACCGTCGACAGGACCCGGTTCGGCGACAGCCGCATGATCGCGACGACCACGCCGAGCACGATGCCGATGAGCATCGCCGTGATGGTCAGCAGGATGGTGCCGCGCAGGCCCTGCAGAACCGGGTCGGTGAACATCACGCCGCGCTTGCCCGGTGCGTACGAGGACAAGATGAACGACCACTTGAAAGCCTTGTTCGTCACCAGCAGGTGCACGAACATCGCGGTCAGGACGGCCAGGACCGCCAGGGTGGCCCAGCGGCCGGGGTGCCGCACGGGCACGGCCTTGATCGCTTCAGGCCGTGCCCGTCCGGATGGTGTCTGCTCCGTCATGCCGGTGGCTCAGGACGTCGCCGGCGGGTTGACCGCGGGGGCCGTGATCGCGCCGGCGGAGACGCCCCACTTGTCGAGGATCTGCTTGTAGGTGCCGTCCGCGATGAGCGCCTGCACCGCGCCGCTGATCGCGTCGGCGAAGTCGGTCTGGGTCTTGCCGACCGCGTAGCCGTACGGCGCCGAGTCGTAGATGTCGCCGATCAGGGCGAGCTGACCGCTGGTCTGCTTCACCGCGTACGCCGCGACCGGCGAGTCGGCGAGCATCGCGTCGTCCTTGCCGGTGACGACCGCGTTGGTGGCGTCCGACTGCTTCTGGTACTGGTCGATCGTGATCTTGCCGGAGGTGCACGCCTTGTTGCGCTTCGTGATGTCGTCGACCTGGACCGTGCCGGTCTGCACCGCGATCTTCTTGCCGCAGGCGGTGTCGGGGGTGATGGTCGACCCCGCCTTGGCCGCCCACTGGGTACCGGCCGAGAAGTAGGAGATCATCGTGACCTGCTTCTCACGCTCCGCGTTGATCGTGAACGACGAGACGCCGACGTTGTACTTCCCGCTGTTCACACCCGGGATGATGCCGGTGAAGTCGGCCGACTGCCAGTCGGTGGTCAGGCCCAGCTTGGCGGCCACGGCGTTGAACAGGTCGACGTCGAACCCGATCACCGTCTTGCCGTCGGCGTCGAGGAACTCGCTCGGCGCGTACGTCGAGTCGGTGCCGATCGTCAGCTTGCCGGCCGACTTGATGTCGGCCGGGACCTTCGCGGCCAGCGCGGCGTCGACCCCGCCGCTGCCGCCGCTCGCCGAGGCGGCCGGAGCCGCGCCGGTGCCGGTGCCGTCGCCGGATTCCGACCCGCAGGCGGCCACCGAGGTGGCGAGAGCCGCCGCAACGGCCAGGCCGAGGATCGCCCGCCGGCCAGGAGAAGTGCGGAACATCGAATATCTCCTCAGAACGGATGTATCGGTTATGCGACGCCCAGGTAGGCGTCCTTGACCGCGGGATCGTCGAGCAGTTCCGCGCCGGTGCCCGCCTTGACGATCCGCCCGGTCTCCAGAACGTAAGCCCGGTGGGCCCGCGAGAGTGCCTGCTGCGCGTTCTGTTCCACCAGCAGCACAGTGGTGCCCTGCTGGTTGATCTCCACGATGATGTCGAAGATCTGCTGGATCAGGATCGGCGCCAGACCCATCGACGGCTCGTCGAGCAGCAGCAGCTTCGGCCGGCTCATCAGCGCCCGGCCCACCGCCAGCATCTGCTGCTCACCGCCGGACAGCGTGCCGCCGGCCTGCTTCTCGCGCTCCTGCAACCGCGGGAACAGCGTGAACGCCCGCTGCATGTCCTCGTCGATCTCCGACCGGTTACGCCGCGTGTAGGCGCCCATCTCCAGGTTTTCCCGCACCGTCATGCCCGGGAAGATGCCCCGGCCCTCCGGCGACTGCGAGACACCGCGGACGACCCGCAGGTCGGCGCGCAGCTTCGTGATGTCCTGGCCGTCGAACTTGATCGAACCCTTCGCGACCGGCCGCAGGCCCGAGATCGCCCGCATCGTCGTCGACTTGCCGGCGCCGTTGGCGCCGATCAGCGCGACGATCTCGCCCTGACCCACCGTCAGGCTGATGCCGTGCAGGGCCTCGATGTGCCCGTACAGCAGGGTGATGTTGTCCAGCTCAAGCAGCATCGGTCGGCACTCCCAGGTACGCGGCGATGACCGCCGGGTTGTCCCGCACCTCGGCGGGCGTCCCCTCGGCGATCTTCCTGCCGAACTCCAGCACGACGATCCGGTCGGTGACGCCCATGACCAGGCGCATGTCGTGCTCGATCAGCAGCACGGTCACCCCGGTGTCCCGGATCTTGCGGATGAGCTTGAGCAGCTCCTCCTTCTCGGCCGGGTTGAAGCCGGCGGCCGGCTCGTCCAGGCAGAGCAGGATCGGGTTGGTGGCCAGCGCCCGGGCGATCTCCAGCCGGCGCTGCTCGCCGTAGGAGAGGTTGCGGCTGACCTCGCCGGCCCGGTTGGCGATGCCGACGAAGCGCAGCAGCTCCATCGAGCGGTCCCGGCCCTGCTGTTCCTCTTTCCAGTGCCGGGGCAGCCGGAACAGTGCCGACAGGACGCTCGTCTTGTGGTGGGCGTCCGCGCCGACCATCACGTTTTCCAGGGCGGTCATCTCCGGGAAGAGCCGCACGTTCTGGAAGGTACGGGCGATGCCGCTGCGCGTGATCTGGTGCTTCTTGCGCCCGACGATCGACGAGCCGTTGAACACGATGGACCCGCTGGTCGGCCGGTAGACGCCGGTCATCGCGTTGAAGCAGGTCGTCTTGCCGGCGCCGTTCGGCCCGATCAGGCCGAAGATCTCCCCGCGGCGCAGCGAGAACGACACGTCGTTGAGAGCGACCACACCGCCGAACCGCAGCGTGACGTGGTCGAGCACCAGCAGATCGTCGCCGTCGCCGACCGCCGGGTCGGGACCGGCGCCCTCGACCGAGGCCGTGATGCCCGCCGGGCCGGTCGGGGCCGGCTCGTCGACCGGCCGCTCGTTCTCCCGGTCCAGCTCCTCGGGCGTCTCGATGTGCGGCTCACTCACTGCGGAGCCACCTCCTTCTCGCGGTCCTTCAGCTCCATCGCCCGGCGACGGCTCGGAATCAGGCCCTGCGGCCACACGATCATGATCACCAAGATCGCGAGACCGAACAACGCGAACCGGTACTGGAACAGGTCGGTGTTGAACAGCGAGATGCCGCGCAGCCGGTCGGGGATGTAGGAGATCAGCGCACCACCGAGGATCGCACCCGCGATGTTGCCCGAGCCACCCATGGTCACCGCGGCCACGATCAGGATCGAGAACTGCAGAACGAACGTGCTCGAGTTGACGAAGCCCTGCTCGCCGACCCACAACACGCCGCCCAGACCGCCGACACCGGCACCGATCGTGAACGCCCACAACTTGAACTTGACGGTCCGCACACCCATGATCTCGGCGGCTTCCTCATCCTCCCGGATGGCCAGCCAGGAACGGCCGACCCGGCTCCGGTCCAGATTACGGACACCGATGATGACCACCACGATGATCGTCAGCCCGAGCCAGAAGTACGGCGTGGCGTC
The DNA here is from genome assembly GCF_040682075.1 of Actinoplanes sp. NPDC051411. Lineage (NCBI taxonomy): Bacteria > Bacillati > Actinomycetota > Actinomycetes > Micromonosporales > Micromonosporaceae > Actinoplanes > Actinoplanes sp. NPDC051411. Next base: position 11,541 of record NZ_JBFBAD010000048.1, read on the forward strand.
GGCCACCCCGAAGATCGGCGACCCGTCGGCGTGCTTGCCCGGCGGATGCGGAATGCCCGACAGGCCCTGGTCACCGCGGGCGAAATTCGGCGTGCTCGTCGCGATGATCCGGATGATCTCGGCGAAACCCAGCGTCACGATCGCCAGATAGTCACCGCGCAACCGCAGCGTCGGCCAGCCCAGGACCAGGCCCGCCAACAACGACACCGCGATCGCCACCGGCACCGCCGCCAGCCACGCCCAATGCGTGTGCCACAGGCTGTCCGACGACGTCAGCAGCGCCACCGTGTAGGCGCCGATCGCGAAGAAGCCCACATAGCCCAGGTCGAGCAGGCCGGCATAACCGACCACGACGTTGAGGCCCAGCGCCAGCAGGATGAAGTACGACATGTTGAACAGGGCGCTCGGCCAGTCGATGCCCTCGGTGATGATTTGCGGCCCGATCCCCGGGATGTTGCCGGCGTAGGGCAGGAAGTAGGCCAGGACCAGCAACGCCAGCATGAGGCCCCAGCGCACCGGAGCCGGCTGCCGGCCGAACCAGCCCCGCAGACCACCCGACGCGCGCCAGCCCCGGCGCTCCGGAGTCGAAGTCGTCATGCCCGTGCCCTCCCCAGCGACTCGCCCAGCAGGCCCGTCGGACGGAACATCAGAATCAGCACCAGCAGCACGAAAGCGACCGCGTGCTGCCACGCCGTACCGAACAGGCTCGACGCGTAGCTCTCGAGCAGGCCCAGCAACAGGCCGCCCAGCAGGGCGCCGCGCAGGTTACCGATGCCGCCCAGCACCGCGGCCGTGAACGCCTCGATGCCGAGAATCGTGCCCGCGTCGTAGATCGTCGTCCCGATCTTCAGGTCGTACATCACCGCCGCGACGCCGGCCGTCAGACCACCCAGCAGGAAGACCAGCGAGATCACCCGGCCCTTGTTGACGCCCATCAGCGCCGCGCTGTCCGGATTCTGTGCCACCGCGCGCACACCCCGGCCCAGGCGCGACCGGTTGATGAACCGGTCGAGCGCGAACATCGCCAGCAGCGCCAGCACGATGATCAGGATCTGCAGGTTGGTGACGTTCATGTTCCCGATCGAGAACACCGTGTTCTGCGGCAGAATCGGCTGGATGCCCCGCGAGTTGTGCTGGGTGAAAACACCCGCCACCTCGGACAGGAACAACGACGCGCCGATCGCGGTGATCAGGAAGGTCAGAGGCGGCGCATTACGCCGCCGCAACGGCCGGTACGCGGCGAACTCCAGCGTCAGGGCCGTCGCACCCGACGCCACCACCGCCGCCACCAGGCCGGCCACCAGCAGGCCCACCATCGGCCAGAACGCCGGCGGCCGCGAGTTCACGGTCAACCCGAACAGGCCCCAGGTCGCCCACGCCGCGTACGTTCCCATCAGGAACACCTCGGAGTGCGCGAAGTTGATCAGGCGGAGAACGCCGTAGACCAGCGTGTAACCCAGCGCGAACAACGCGATGATCGCGCCCTGCGCCAGACCCAGAATCGTCAGCGGCCCGACATTGTGAGCCAAGTTGGAAAAGTGCAAGGAGGGGCTCCCGAAACGACGAGGGCGGTGCGGCCGGAGATCAATCCGGCCACACCCGCCCTACAAACCTTGCGCTATTTGATCAGGACGTCTGGATCTGCTGATCCGGCGCCGGCTGGCCGTCCGCGCCCATCTTGAACGCCCACACCTTGACCAGTGCCGGGTCGAGGTCGCCGTTCGCCTGGAACTTGTACTCGTTCGCGATGCCCTTGTAGTCCACCGTCGACAGGTAGGTGTTCAGCTTCGCCGTGGTGGTGTTACCCGCATCGATGCCCTGCAGGAAGATGTTGGCCGCGTCGAACGCAACGTCCGAGTAGGTGCCGGCCTGCACGTTCCACTTGGTCTTGTAGTCGGTCAGGAACGAACCGGTCGCCTTCGCCGACGGCTGGCACGGGCAGGTCAGGATCGTCCCGGCCGCGTTCGCGTTGCCGGCCGCCTTCGCCAGGCCCGGGTCGTCCATGCCGTCGCCGCCGACCAGCGTGCCCTTCCAGCCACCCGCGCGCAGCTGCTTCAGCAGCAGGCCGCCGTTGGTGTAGTAACCGCCGTAGAACAGCACCGTCGCGCCGCTGCCGACGACCTTCTGAACCGTGCTCGAGAAGTCGGTCTGCTTGCCGTCACCCTCGGTGTGGTCGGTCTGGACCACCGAGGTGCCGAGCGCCTGCGTCACACCGGTCGCCAGGCCCTGCCCGTACGCCGACTGGTCGTCCGCGACGAAGACCTTGGTCGCCTTCAGCACGTTCTTGATGTACGCACCGGCGGCCGGGCCCTGGTTCGCGTCGCTCGCGACCGCGCGGTGGAAGACCTTCCAGCCCTTCTGCGACAGCGTGATGTTCGTCGCCGACGGGGTGATGGTCGGGATGCCCGCCTGGTCGAAGATCGGGTTGGCCGCCTGCGACTCGCCGGAGAACGGCGGGCCGACGACACCGAGGATCTTCTTGTCGGCGACCAGGCTCCGGGCCACACCCGGCGCCACCGACTCCGAACCCTGCGAGTCGAACTTCTTCACGGTGATGCAGTTCGAGCCCTTTTTCTGGTTGTACTGGTCAACCGCCAGCTCGAAACCCTGCTCGATGTTGACACCGAGGTTCGACGAGGAACCCGTCAGCGCCCCGAAGTACGCCAGCTCGTAACCACAGCCCGAACCGCCACTGCTGGCCTTGTCGTCGTTGGAGCTGCTGCTATTGCAAGCGGCGGCACCGGCGATCATGCCGATGACGGCCACACCGCCGATGGCGCGTGCGAGAACCTGCCTCAAGGTCGGAACCCCTCCTCCATACCGAACTCACCGAGCCACCGGCGGCCGATTGGCACTTGCCCGCGCCACGGCCACCGCTGCCCGTCATGGGGCGGGACGCTATCCCACGTTCCGGGCTCGAAGTAAGACTTCGATCGGGCTTTCACCGAACCGTTACGTGGGGTGACGCCAAGACCGGAGTAGGTGTCACATCACCACGATCAGGAGCTGCTCAACTGGTCGTCTCCTGCGGCGCGCCCCCGGCCTCCTGGCCCTCGGCCAGAATGCGGTCCGCGACCTCACGCATCGTCATCCGGTGATCCATCGCGGTGCGCTGGATCCACTTGAACGCCTGCGGCTCGGTCATCTGGTATTTCGTCATCAGCTCGCCCTTGGCGCGCTCCACCGACTTGCGGGTCTCCAGGCGGTCGGTCAGGCCGGCCACCTCCGACTCCAGGGCGGCGATCTCCGAGTACCTCGACAGGGCGATCTCGACCGCGGGCACCAGGTCGGACTTCTGGAACGGCTTCACCAGGTACGCCATCGCACCGGCGGCGCGCGCCCGCTCGACCAGGTCACGCTGGCTGAACGCGGTCAGAATGACCACCGGGGCGATCCGGCCGCCGGCGATCCGCTCGGCCGCCGCCAGGCCGTCCATGATCGGCATCTTGATGTCGAGGATGACCAGGTCCGGACGGAGGTCCTCGGCCAGGCGGACGGCGGTCTCGCCGTCACCGGCCTCACCGACGACGTCGTAGCCCTCCTCGACGAGCATCTCGGCCAGATCCAGACGAATCAGAGCCTCGTCCTCGGCGATGAGCACCCGCCTGCGCTCGGCACCAGCCTGCGTGTCGGCCACGGATCCCTTACCCCCAACACTCCCGAAGTCGCGACACCCCGGTATGTGGGTGTCGCCGCCCTAAGCCTAGTAGGTAGGCTGTCCCCTGCTCGGGTCAGCGTGACCTTGTCACGCAGAACCGTGCATGCCGGGGTGGAGGAATGGCAGACTCGGGTCACTCAAAATGATCTGTCCGAAAGGGCGTGCGGGTTCGAATCCCGCCCTCGGCACCACAGAAAATTGTCGTACCCCTGTTCGATAATGGGGGTATGCATCCACCGGAGCTCCGTAAAAAGGCACTCAGACTGCGCGCTACGGGCGTTTCTTTCGGCGATATCTGCCGCGATCTTGGATTGTCCCGAAATACCGTCGGCCACTGGTTTTACGGCGAACGGGCTCGGCACCGGGCGGAACTCGATGCCGAGCGGCCGCGATGCCCGCGATGCGATCGACCACCGCGGCTGCCGGATGATCAAGCGTCCTATGCCTACCTACTCGGCCTCTACCTTGGCGACGGTCATCTCGTCACCCGGGCGCGGGTTCCCGTGCTCCGCGTGTTCTGTGCCGACGCCTGGCCGGGCCTGATCGACGAGTGCGAGAGCGCGATGCGCTCGGTCATCGCCAAAAATGTCCAAAGAGTACAGAAAACCGGGTGCGTGGGGGTCCAGAGCTATTCGATGCACTGGCCTTGCCTTCTGCCGCAGCACGGACCCGGGATGAAACACCAGCGGCGGATCGCCCTGACCGGGTGGCAGCAGTCGGTGGTCGATGTCCATCCCGGTGGACTGCTCCGCGGATTTATTCACTCGGACGGCTGCCGGACGACGAATCGAATAAAGCGCGGCGACAAGTTCTATGCCTATCCCCGCTACAACTTCTCCAATGAATCCGGCGACATCATGGCGCTCTGCCAGAAGTCGCTGGACCGGCTCGGCATCCCGTGGCGGATGTGCCGGCGCAACATGCTTTCGGTGGCGCGCCGGGAGGCGGTCGCTCGGCTGGATGAGTTCGTCGGGCCGAAGTGGTGACCGATCCGGCCCGGACGGGCAGGATCGGTCACTTCGGCGTCTTGTGCGGGTGCGGGCCCTTGCCGTGCCCGCCCGGGGTGGGCTGCGGGTGGGACGGCGTCGGGTGCTGGGGGCCCGGGTGTGACGGCGTGGTGCGGGCCGAGGGCGCGCCCGACGGCGGCGCGGGAGGCGTGCTCGCGCTCGGCGAGACGGGCGCGCTCCGGGTGGTTGGTGCCGGGCTCGGTGAGCCGGCCGAGCGGCGCAGCCGGTCGCAGTAGCCGGGGATGTGGTCCTCGCCGCCCGCCGCCGTGCGCAGCCGCCGGTGGTCGTCGGTGCTCAGCGAGGGGCCGCCGGGCTGCCAGTCGCTGCACCAGCCGAGTTCGACGGTGGCCGGGCGGGACGGGGACGGCCCGGCCGACGCGACCGGGGACGGGTGGCCGGCGGGGCCTGTTCTCGGCGCCGGTACGCCCAGCGCCGAGAACAGGTGGTGCGCGTGCTGCTGGGCGCCGTCCGGCAGGTTGCCGGTGCGGGCCGCCAGGGCGGTGCCGCCGGACATCAGGAGAGCCAGGGCGGTCAGGGCGGGTGCCAGGACCGACCTCGTCCGGCGTGCGGCGCGGGCAGCACGTTTGCGATGGGCCCGGAAGGCGGCGACGGTGGTTTTCTCGGCGCTCAGCTCGCCCGGGCGGGCGGGGGCACGCAGGGCGTCGAGCAGGGTGCCGAGCCCGGCCTGGGTGGGTCCGGGGGTGTCGCCGACAGCCAGCCGGTCGGCCTCGTCGAGGTCGATCCGCTGGGTTCTCCGCGAGTGCATCGCGTGGAGAAGAGCGCGCAGGGGCCGCATTCTGTTACACCTCCTCCGGGGCGAGTAGGCGGGTTATCTGCGGATTTGCGGCGAGGCGCCGGAGTCCGCGCATGGTGGCGACGCGTACGGCGCCGGGGCGTTTGCCGAGGATGCGGGCGGTGGTGGCCACGTCGAGGCCGGCGACGACACGGAGCATGACCGCCTCGGCCTGGTCGGGTGGGAGGGTGCCGACGAGGCCGAGAGCCCAGGTGGTGGCGTCGTCCTCGAGGGCCTGGGTGGCGGCGTCGGGTGCGGTGCCGCCGTCCGGGTCGGGGGTCGGGGTGGCGGCGCGGCGGCGGCGCTCGTCGATGCCGCGGTGGCGGGCGATGCGGAACAGCCAGCCGCGGAACTCGGCCGGGCCGCCACGGAAGCGGTGCAGGTCGCGGATGACGTGGAGCCAGGTCTCGCTGGCCGCGTCCTCGGCGCGGTCGCCGATGACCACGCGCAGGTAGCGCAGGACGGCGGGTTGCAGGGCGCGCCACAGAGTGGCGAAGCCGGCGGCGTCGCCGTCCTGGGCCGCGCGCAGGGCGTCGGCGAGGTCGCGGTCGGTGGGCAACTGTGCTCCCGGAGGGATGGGGTGTCAGTCCCTTACCCCGCTGTGAATCTGGGCGAACGCCCGGCTGGGTACCTCGATGGATGTTGTCATGTCAGGGACACGATCAGCGGGAGGGCCTCATGTTGTGGTCGGGTTCCTCGTCCCGGGCGGGTGTGCGCGACAGCATGTGGGGGCTGTTGCTGTTCGCGGGGGCGGCGTGGCTGGCGATCGGCTGGAGCGTACTGCGGCTCGAGCCGTCGGACGTGGTGACGGCGGCGTCGGCCGTGCTGTTCTTCGGCGCGTTGTGCGAGGTCGTACGCGCTCTGGTCGGCATGAAGACCTGGTGGCTGAACGCGGGCATGGCCGTGCTGTTCGCCGCTACCGGCGGGGTGCTGCTCGCCGACCGGGGTGAGGCGTATACGACGCCGTTGTCGCTGGTCGCGTGGTTCCTGATGGTGCGCGGGGCGCTGGACGTGGCGGTGTCGGTGATGAACCGCGGGGTGGACCGCACGTGGGGCCTGGTCATGACGCTGGGCCTGGTGCAGGCCGGCCTGGGGTTCGCCGCGGCGACGCCGCCGGTGGCCGCCGCCGATCCGGTGATCGTCACGCTGGGCGGGCTGGCGATGCTGCGGGCGCTGGCCGATCTGACCACCTCGCTGCGGTTGCGGGAGGTGGCGCACGCGCATCACGACGTACTGGAATTGCCGCCGGAGCGGCAGGCGGGAGTGGCCGGCTATTCCGCCGGCCTGGCCGATTTTCCGGCGAAGGCGGCCGAGCCGGCCGGTTCGGCGAAGGCGGCGGGGCCGGCCGGTTCGGCAAAGGCGGCGGGGCCGACTTATCCGGCGATGGCGGCGGGGTCGATGGCGGCGGAGCCGGCGCCGGCGGGCCGGGCCCGGCATCGGGCCGAGTCGTTCCACGACGAGGTGGTGCGGACGACCGCCGACCTCGACACGATGATCAAGAACGCGGGGGTGACCGGGACGGGCGGCACCCAGCAGCGGATTCCGGACAAGCTGCCGCCGGTGCCGGACACGCCCGAGGGGGCGGCCAGCACGACCGCGGCCGGGGAAAATGCCTGATTCCGCGGACACACCTGCCGTGGGGGTTCATGATCAGGTCAGTAGCGGGTACAGCTTCTCCCCGGCCCCGCCGGGCAGGATCCGCAAGCGGCCAGTCGCCGGGCCGGGATCTCGCCGGGCGGGGCTCCCACGTTTCCAGCGCGGCTGACCCACGCGGCGGAGCGAACCGCCTTGGCGAGCGCCGCTCACCCACCCGGCGCGGCAGACCGCCTGATCTAGCTCGGCGAGCGCCGCTCGCCCACGCGGCGGAGCAGGCCCTCCTGTACGGCGCTGGCGATGTGCCGCCCGTCTTCGGTGAACATGCGGCCGCTGGCCAGCCCGCGCCCGCCGCTCGCGGACGGGCTGAGGCAGTCGTAGAGGAACCACTCGTCGGCCCGGAACGGCCGGTGGAACCAGAGCGCGTGGTCGAGGCTCGCGCCGATCACGCCGCCCGGCCCCCACACCTCGCCGTGCACCGAGAGCACCGCGTCGAGCAGGGACAGGTCGGACGCGTACGTCAGGGCGCAGGCGTGCAGCAGCGGGTCGTCGGGCAGCCGGCCGTCGATGCGCATCCACACCTGCTGGCGGTCGGCGGCGACCCGGTCGCCCGGCGGCACCCAGCCGGGCACGCCGACGTAGCGCACGTCGATCGCCTGTGGCGCGGCCGCGAACGACGCCGCGCGGCTCGGATATTGCCGCACCCAGTCGCGCATGGTGCGGACCTCGGTCGGCGGCGGCACGTCGACCGGGGACGGCGTGTGGTGGTCGAGGCCTTCCTCGGTCACCTGGAACGACGCCGACATGAAGAAGATCGTCTTGCCGTACTGCTGGGCGGTCGAGCGGCGGACGGAGAAGGACCGGCCGTCGCGGATCGTCTCGACGGTGAACTCGATCGGCTCGGTCGGGTCGCCCGGCCGCACGAAGTAGCCGTGCAGCGAGTGCACGCGCCGCTCCGGGTCGACGGTGCGGCCGGCGGCGACCAGCGCCTGCCCGGCGACCTGGCCGCCGAACACGCGCTGGGCTCCGGTCTGCGGGCTCTCCCCGACGAACCGGGCCGCGTCGAGCTGTTTGAGGTCGAGGACCTCGAGCAGTTTGTCGACGGCGGCCTGGCCGCTCAGTGGTTGGGTCACTGCACCGACGAGGTGTCGGCCAGGGTGCCGATCTTGTGGACGCGCAGGGTGTTGGTGGAACCGGGCGCGTTCGGCGGGGAGCCGGCCACGACGACCACGAAGTCGCCGGGCCTGGCCAGGCCGAGGTTGAGCATGAGGGTGTCGACCTGCTGGAACATGTCGTCGGTGTGCTGGACGAAGTCGGTCAGGAAGGTCTCGACGCCCCAGCTCAGCGCCAGCTGGTCGCGCACCTCGGCGACCGGGGTGAACGCGTAGAGCGGGAGCTCGCAGTGCAGCCGGGAGAGGCGGCGGACGGTGTCGCCGGTCTGCGAGAACGCCACCAGCGCCTTGGCGCCGATGTTGCGGGCGATCTGGGACGCGGCGACGGTGAGCGCGCCACCGTGTGTGCGCGGGTCGTGCTGGAGACGCGGCACCGGGAACGGGCCCGCCTCGGTGGTCGTGACGATCTTGGCCATGGTGCTGACCGTGAGCACCGGGTATTTGCCGACCGAGGTCTCGCCGGACAGCATGACCGCGTCGGTGCCGTCGAGGACCGCGTTGGCGACGTCGGACGCCTCGGCGCGGGTCGGCCGCGAGTTTTCGATCATCGAGTCGAGCATCTGGGTGGCGACGATGACCGGCTTCGCGTTTTCCCGGCAGAGCTGCACGGCGCGCTTCTGCACCAGCGGCACCTGGTCGAGCGGCAGCTCGACGCCGAGGTCGCCGCGGGCGACCATGACGCCGTCGAACGCCAGGACGATCTCCTCGAGGTGCTCGACCGCCTCCGGCTTCTCCACCTTGGCGATGACCGGGACCGTGCGGCCCTCCTCGGTCATGATCTCCTTGACCAGCTTGATGTCGTCGGGCGAGCGCACGAACGACAGCGCGATCAGGTCGACGCCGAGGCCGAGGGCGAAGCGCAGGTCGGCCTCGTCCTTGTCGCTCATCGCGGGCACGCTGACCGCGACGTTGGGCAGCGAGACGCCCTTGTTGTTGCTGACCGGGCCGCCCTCGACGACCAGGCAGCGGATGTCGGTGCCGCCCTCGACCGCGGAGACCTCGACCGCGACCTTGCCGTCGTCGATCAGCAGGCGGTCGCCGACCTTGACCTCCTCCGGCAGCTTCGTATAGGTGCAGGAGACCCGGTCGGGGGTGCCGAGGATGTCGTCGCTGGTGATGGTGACCAGGTCACCGGTGCGCCACTCGTGCGGCCCGTTGGCGAACTTGCCGAGCCGGATCTTGGGGCCCTGCAGGTCGGCGAGGACCGCGACGGCCCGGCCGGCCTCGGAGGCGGCGCTTCGCACGAGGTCGTACACCTTCTGGTGGTCCTCGTGGCTGCCGTGGCTGAAGTTCATGCGGGCCACGTCCATCCCGGCCTCGACCAGGCCGAGCATCCGCTCGGGGGAGGCGGTGGCGGGCCCCATGGTGCAGACGATCTTTACGCGGCGTGTCACAGCCATCAGGCTAGTCTCTCTTCCGGATCGGCCCGGCGGCCGACCCCCGTCATGGGGATGAACTGCGTCTGTCGGGCCTTTTGCGAGGCCCGCGCGCAGCGCCAACTGGGCGGGCGTCGGCGACCGCGGGCAACAGCTTATCGGCCCGCCTCCGGCGGCCGGCCGCGGATCCGGTACGTGGGAGCGCGCCCAAAACGATTACTTTCGGTAACCGGCCAACCGCTTTGCGGACACGGTTCCGGGACCGGCCGGCCGGCGGTCCGCGCCTGTGGCACGGCCACCTCACAGAGGCGCCGGACCGCGTCGCCCGGGTCGAGGTGCCAGAGCACGACCAGCCAGTCGGGGGACGCCACGGCCAGGGTGCGGCCGTCGGGAAGGCGGCGACGAGGGTTTCGCGGCCGTGGAACCAGCGGGCGTCGCCGGCGGCGAACGAGGCCAGGCCGGGGTAGGGCGAGGTGGGCGGCGAGGATCCCGTGCGGCGTGGCGAGCGCAGGTTACGCCCGGTCTGCCGGACCCACGCGCGTATCCCCCAGCGCGCCCGCTCGGACGGAGCCGTCATGGCTCGTCATCGTGTCGTCGTCCGTCCACTGTGCAGAGCCCGTCCACTGTGCAGAGCCCGGCCGGGGCCGCGAGCGGCGGGTGGCCAGCACCGAGCCGGCCAGGATGAGCGCGAAGCCGGCGGCGATGCTCCAGGTCAGCGACTCGTCGAGGAACAGCACGCCGAGCACGACGGCGACCGCCGGGTTGACGTAGGTGATGACCGTCGAGCGGACCGGGCCGACCTCGTCGATCAGGGCGTAGAACAGCAGGAACGCGATCGCCGTGCACAGCAGCGCGAGCACCGCGACCGAGGCGAGCACGGAGGCTTTCGGCCAGGCGTGCGGGAACTCGGCGACCCCGGCCGGCAGATAGATCAGGGCGGTCAGGGTGAGGGCGGCCGCGGTGACCCCGATGCGGGGCGCGCCGGCCAGGCCGTGGGCGAGGATGAACGGGCCCAGCGCGTAGCCGATCGCGACCACGCCCAGCTCGACCAGCGCGACCGCGTTGCCCCGGCCCAGGTCGAGGCCGGCCAGCGCGACCACGCCGAGCAGGCCGACGCCCAGGCCGACCAGGCGGCGGGAGTCGAGGCGGTCGGTGCGGGTCACCCAGCCGAGGACGGCGCCGACCAGCGGGACCGCCGCGATCAGCAGGCCGGTCAGCGAGCTCGACAGGTGGGTCTCGGCCTTCGAGAGCAGCAGCCAGGGCACGGCCAGCTCGGAGACGGTGAACGCGAGCAGCGCCTTCCAGTGCTTGAGCAGCGGTCGGATCTCGCCGCGGGCGAGCGCGACCGGCAGCAGGATCAGCGCGGCCAGGCCGGTGCGGCAGAGCACCAGCGACGCCGGCGACAGCACGTCGACCGCGATCTTGATGAAGAGGTAGGGGACGCCCCAGATCACGCTCATCGCCGCGAACAGCAGCCAGCCTCGCTTGGACACCCGGCACCTCCCCTGTCAGGAGCGATTATGCCTAGCGGTCCTTTCCACCGACAGGGTGACGCCCACGACAGAGGGAGCCCTTGCGGGCCCCCTTCGACGAAACGCTAGGCCGAGAGAGGCTGGGCGTCGGCGGGTACGGGCGCCGGCAGGTTGCCGTCGGCGCCCAGGTAGTCGTGGATCGCGGCGGCGGCGGCGCGGCCCTCGGCGATCGCCCAGACGACCAGCGAGGCGCCGCGGTGCATGTCGCCGGCGACGAAGACGCCCTCGACACCGGTCTGCCAGGTCTTGCCGGCGTCGAGCACGCCCCGCTGGTTGCGGGTCAGCCCGAACTGGTCGAGGAACGGCTGCTGCTCGGTGCCGTCGAAGCCGATCGCCAGCAGCACCAGGTCGGCCCGCAGGTCGCGCTCGGAGCCCGGGGTGACGGTGACCGTGCGGGCGCCGCCGACCCGCTCGACGACCACGTCGGCGACCCGGACCGCGGTGACGTTGCCGGCGCCGTCGTCGACGAACTCCTGCACGGCGACGCCGAAGACGCGGTCGCCGCCCTCCTCGTGGGCCGGGTAGTTGCGCAGGATGACCGGCCAGGTCGGCCACGGGTGCAGCGCGTCGACCCGCACCTCGGACGGCAACGGGTACTGGTCGAGCTGGATCACGTTGGCCGCGCCCTGCCGGTGGGCCACGCCCAGGCAGTCGGCGCCGGTGTCGCCACCGCCGATGATCACCACGTGCTTGCCGGCGGCGTCGATCGGGGTCGTGTCCTGCAGGCCGGCGACGACCCGGTTGGCCGGCACCAGGTGGTCCATCGCCAGGTGCACGCCGTTGAGCCCGCGGCCCGGCGTCGACGGGGCGTCGCGGCCGGCCAGCGCGCCCGCGGCCAGCAGCACCGCGTCGAACCGCTCGCGCAGGTCGTCCGCGGTCACGTCGACCCCGACGTTGACGCCGGTCTCGAAGACGACGCCCTCGGCCATCATCTGCTCGAGCCGGGCGTCCACCACATGCTTCTCGATCTTGAAGTCGGGGATGCCGTAGCGGAGCAGCCCGCCGATCCGGTCGTCCCGCTCGAAGACCGTGACCGCGTGCCCGGCCCGGGCCAGCTGCTGGGCGGCGGCCAGGCCGGCCGGACCCGAGCCGACGACCGCGACCCGCTTGCCGGACTGCGCCGGGGCGGGCTGCGGGCGCACGTAGCCGAGGGCGAACGCGTGGTTGGCGATCTCGACCTCGACCTGCTTGATCGTGACCGGGTCGTCAGCGATGCCGAGCACGCAGGCCGCCTCACAGGGCGCCGGGCAGAGCCGCCCGGTGAACTCCGGGAAGTTGTTGGTCGCGTGCAACGACTCGGCGGCCGCGCCCCACGCCCCGGTGCGCACCAGGTCGTTCCAGTCCGGGATGCGGTTGCCGAGCGGGCAGCCCTCGTGGCAGAACGGGATGCCGCAGTCCATGCACCGGGTGGCCTGGTCGCGGATCAGGTCCTCGCCCGCCGGCGGGTAGACCTCGCGCCAGTCCTGGATGCGTACGGGCACCGGCCGCCGCTTGGGCAGCTGCCGCTCGTAGCGCAGGAAACCGTTCGGATCAGGCACCGGGACCTCCCATGACCGCCTCGTCGACGTCGCGACCGGCGGCTTCGGCGGTCCTGATCAGTTCCATCACACGCTTGTAGTCGCGCGGCACCACGGCGGTGAACCGCTCGACCGCGGCCGGCCAGTCCTTGACCAGCCGCTCGGCCACCGCCGAGCCGGTCTCGGTCAGGTGCTTCTCGACCAGGGCGTGCAGCTTGTCCTGCTCGTCGGCGGTCAGCGGGGCCAGGTCGACCAGTTCCGGGTTGACCCGGGTCGGCGAGAGGTCGAGCACGAACGCCGTGCCGCCGCTCATGCCGGCCGCGAAGTTGCGCCCGGTCGGGCCGAGCACCACCACGGTGCCGCCGGTCATGTATTCGCAGCCGTGGTCGCCCACGCCCTCGACGACCGCGGTGCCGCCCGAGTTGCGGACCGCGAACCGCTCGCCGGCCCGGCCGCGCAGGTAGAGCTCGCCGCCCGTCGCGCCGTAGAGGATCGTGTTGCCGGCGATGATGTGGTCCTCGGCGACGAAGGGCGCCTGCTCGTCGGGCCGCACCACGACCCGGCCGCCGGACAGGCCCTTGGCCACGTAGTCGTTGGCGTCGCCGATCAGCCGCAGCGTGACCCCGCGGGGCAGGAACGCGCCGAACGACTGGCCGCCGGTGCCGCGCAGGGTGAAGACGATGGTGTCCTCGGGCAGGCCCGTGCCCCCGTACCGGCGGGTGACCTCGCCTCCCAGCATCGCGCCGACGCTCCGCTGGTCGTTGCGGGCGCTGAGCTCCGCGCGTACCTCCTCGCCGGCGCCGAGTGCCGGCGCCGCGAGCTCGATCAGCTTGTTGTCGAGGGCCTTCTCGAGTTCGTGGTCCTGCTCCCGGACCCGGCGCAGCGACGCGCCGGGCGCGAGCTCGGGCACGAACAGGATCGGCGACAGGTCGAGTCCGTGGGCCTTCCAGTGGTCGACCGCCGGGCGCACGTCGAGCACCTCGGCGTGGCCGATCGCCTCGTCGATCGTGCGGAAACCCAGCTCGGCCAGGTATCCGCGGACCTCCTCGGCGAGGAAGAGGAAGAAGTTCTCCACGAACTCGGGCTTGCCGGTGAAGCGCTCGCGCAGCACCGGGTTTTGCGTGGCGATGCCGACCGGGCAGGTGTCGAGGTGACAAACCCTCATCATCACGCAGCCGCTGACGATGAGAGGAGCGGTCGCGAAGCCGAACTCCTCGGCGCCGAGGAGCGCGGCGATCATCACGTCGCGGCCGGTCTTGAGCTGGCCGTCGACCTGCACGGTGACCCGGTCGCGGAGCTTGTTGAGCAGCAGGGTCTGCTGCGCCTCGGCCAGGCCGAGCTCCCACGGCGAGCCGGCGTGCTTGAGCGAGTTGAGCGGGGACGCGCCGGTGCCGCCGTCGTGGCCGGAGATCAGGATCACGTCGGCCTTGAGTTTGGCCACCCCGGCCGCGACGGTGCCGACGCCGATCTCGGAGACCAGCTTGACGTGTACGCGGGAGCGCGGGTTGACCATCTTGAGGTCGTGGACCAGCTGGGCCAGGTCCTCGATCGAGTAGATGTCGTGGTGCGGCGGCGGCGAGATCAGCCCGACGCCCGGGGTGGCGTGCCGGGTCTTGGCGATCCACGGCCACACCTTGTTGCCCGGCAGCTGGCCGCCCTCGCCGGGCTTCGCGCCCTGCGCCATCTTGATCTGCAGGTCGTCGGCGTTGACCAGGTATTCGCTGGTCACGCCGAAGCGGCCGGAGGCGATCTGCTTGACCGCGGAGCGGCGCCGGGGGTCGTAGAGGCGGTCGGCGTCCTCGCCGCCCTCGCCGGTGTTCGACTTGCCGCCGAGGCGGTTCATCGCGATGGCCAGCGTCTCGTGCGACTCGGCGCTGATCGAGCCGTAGCTCATCGCGCCGGTGGCGAAGCGCTTGACGATGCTCTCCACCGGTTCGACCTCTTCGAGCGGAATCGGTGTCCGATTTGTCGCGAACTCGAACAGGCCTCGCAGCGACCCCGCCTCGGCCGCCAGCTTGTCCACCTTTTCCGTATATTTGCGGAAAACGTCGTACTGCCGGGAGCGCGTCGCGTGCTGGAGCAGGAAGACCGTCTCCGGGTTGAAGAGGTGAACCTCCCCCTCCCGGCGCCACTGGTATTCACCGCCCACCTCGAGCCGCCGGTGGGTGCGCTCGGCCGGGTTGGCCGGGTAGGCCTTGTCGTGCCGCGCCTTCACCTCGGCGTGGATCTCGGCCAGCCCCGAACCGCCGATCCGCCCGCTCGTGCCGGCGAAATAGCGCTGCAGCACCTTGTTGTCGAGGCCGACCGCCTCGAACACCTGCGCCCCGCAGTACGACGAGACCGTCGAGATGCCCATCTTGGACATGATCTTGAGGACGCCCTTGCCGAGCGCCTTCACGTAGTTGCGCACCGCGGCCCGCGAATCCATGCCGGCCAGTGGCCCGGTCGCGATCAGGTCGTCGACCGACTCGAACGCCAGGTAGGGGTTGACCGCCGCCGCGCCGTAGCCGATCAGCACCGCCGCGTGGTGCACCTCACGGCAGTCCCCCGACTCGACCACCAGCGCGACCTGGGTGCGGGTCTGCTCGCGGACGAGGTGCTGGTGCACGGCCGCGGTGAGCAGCAGCGACGGGATCGGGGCGAGGTCGGCGTTGGAGTCGCGGTCGGAGAGGATCAGGATGCGTACGCCGTCCTCGATCGCCTCCGACACGTGCCGGCAGATCTGGGTCAGCCGGGCCTGGATGCCGTCCGCACCGTCGCGCAGCGGATAGAGACCGGACACCCGCACCGCCTTGAAGCCGGGCAGGTCGCCGTCCTCGTCGATCGAGAGCAGCTTGGCCAGCTCGTCGTTGTCGATGATCGGGTAGGGCAGCACGACCTGGCGGCAGGACGCCGGGCCCGGGTCGAGCAGGTTGCCCTCCGGCCCGATCGTCGACGACAGGCTGGTGACCAGCTCCTCGCGGATCGCGTCCAGCGGCGGGTTGGTCACCTGGGCGAACAGCTGATGGAAGTAGTCGAACAGCAGCCGCGGGCGGGTCGACAGCGGCGAGATCGGGGTGTCGGTGCCCATCGAGCCCAGCGGCTCGGCGCCGGTGCGGGCCATCGGCCCGACCAGGATCTTGAGCTCCTCCTCGGAGTAGCCGAACACCTGCTGGCGCCGGGTCACCGAGTCGTGGGTGTAGATGACGTGCTCGCGCGGCGGCAGGTCGTCGAGGTGGATCAGCCCGGCGTGCAGCCACTCGTCGTACGGCTGGGCGGCGGCCAGCTCGGCCTTGATCTCGTCGTCGTGGACGATGCGGCCGGCCTCGGTGTCGACCAGGAACATCTTGCCCGGCTGCAGGCGGCCCTTGGCGACCACGGTGGCCGGGTCGAGGTCGAGCACGCCGGCCTCGCTGCCCAGCACGACCAGGCCGTCGCGGGTGTGCCACCAGCGGCCGGGGCGCAGGCCGTTGCGGTCGAGCACCGCGCCGATGATCGACCCGTCGGTGAACGCCACGCTGGCCGGGCCGTCCCACGGCTCCATCAGGCTGGCGTGGAAGCGGTAGAAGGAACGCCGCCGAGGCTCCATGCCCGGGTCGTTCTCCCACGCTTCGGGAATCATCATGAGCACGGCGTGGGGCAGGCTGCGCCCGGCCAGGTGCAGCAGCTCGAGCACCTCGTCGAAGCTGGCCGAGTCGGACGCCTCCGGCGTGGTGATCGGGAACAGCCGCCGGATGTTGCCGGGCAGCACGTTCGACTTCAGCAGCGCCTCGCGGGCGGCCATCCAGTTCTTGTTGCCGCGGATCGTGTTGATCTCGCCGTTGTGGGCGATGAACCGGTAGGGGTGGGCCAGCGGCCACGACGGGAACGTGTTGGTCGAGAACCGGGAGTGCACCAGCGCGATCGTGCTCTCGACCCGCTCGTCGGTCAGGTCGGGGAAGAACGCCGGCAGCTGATCGGGCGTGAGCATGCCCTTGAGGGTGATCGTGCGCGAGGACAGCGACGGGAAGTAGACCGCCACGCCGCGCTGCGACGACTCCCGCTCGGCCTGCTTGCGGATCGTGAACGCAACCCGGTCGAGCTCGATGCCGTGCAGCGGCTCGTTCTTGGGGCCGGCCGCCGAGTCGGTGAGCCGGTGCGCGGCCAGGAACACCTGCCGGATCGCCGGGCGGGCCTCCTCGGCGGTCGCGCCGAGCCCCTCCGGGTTGACCGGCACGTCACGCCAGCCGAGCACCTCGCCGCCCTCGACCAGGGCGTACTTCTCGAACACCTTGACCGCCCGCGCCTGCTCGGCCGGGTCGTTGGGGAGGAAGGCGAGGCCGGTCGCGTAGTAGCCGGCCTCGGGCAGGTCGATGCCGGCGACCGCGCGGTAGAACGCGTCCGGGACCTGGATCATGATGCCGGCGCCGTCGCCGGTGTTCTGCTCGGCGCCGCGGGCGCCCCGGTGGTCGAGGCGGATCAGCGCCGACAGGCCCTTGGCGACCACATCGTGGGAACGGCGCCCGTAGAGGTCGGCCACGAAGGCCACACCGCAGGCGTCGCGCTCCGTTGTGGGGTCGTAAAGCCCCTGGGGGTGCGGATATGCCACCGGGCCTCCTGTCGTCACTGGTGTTACGTATCAAGGTCGGGACGACGTCGGCCCTGCAAAGTTCCTAGAGTCTACGGTAAGGGCTACCGATCTCCGCCAGATCGGGTTGATCACACCTCGGCCCCTGGGCCCTGGGGTGCGGCAAAGGCGGTCGCGGCATCATCTGAGGTGATTGGGTAGTCTCGCGCGGTGGCGCAACCGGATACCGACGTCTTTGTCAGGCTCGAGCGTTTCTATGACGCCGTCCCCCGACCTTACGCAACGGCGGAGGATTTCGGCGGTCTCGTGCTCTTCGTCCGCGAGGGTGAAGGATGGCCCTATTACGCCCGCCCCCGGATCGGGGCGGAAACGCCGTCCGCCGCCGATATTACTGCGGTCCGCCGCCGCCAACGAGAGCTGGGCATTCCCGAGGCCCTGGAGTGGGTCCACGAGACCAGTCCCGACCTCCTCGCGGTCGCCCGCTCGGCCGGCCTCGACGTCCACCTCGCCCCGCTGCTGGTGCTCGACCCGGCCGCCCTGCTCCCCGAGCTTCCGGTTCCCGGCGCCACCGTGCGGCTGCTCGACCCCCGGTCCCCCACGTTCGCCGACGACGTGGCCGCCTCGCGCGCGGTGTCCCGTCTCGGTTTCGGCGCTCCGGCCAACGCCACGCCGATGGAAGGGGCCAGCTCACCATCCCTGGTCACGCTGGGAGCGGGCCCGGCCGAGCGGGACGCCGCCACGGTTGCGCTCACGCCCGCCGAGCTCGAACGCATGCGGGCCCTCTCGGCCGGCGTCGAGTTCCTGACCGCGGTCGCCGACTCCCCGGCCGAGGGCATCCTGGCCACCGGGGGCATCCAGCGCGCCGGCGACGTCGCCGAGGTCGTCGGGGTGGCCACCCTCCCCTCGGCCCGCAACCGCGGCTACGCCTCCCAGCTCACCGCCACGCTGGCCCACCGCACGCTGGACACCGGCGCGACGACGGTCTTCCTCTCCGCCTCCGACGACGACGTCGCCCGCCTATACACCCGGGTCGGTTTCCGGCGGATCGGCACGGCCTGCATCGCCCGGCCGGCGGCGGCCACCGTTTAAAACACTTTCCTAACGACGCCCATCGATAGAAAGCGCCATTTCCGGGTCCACTTTCCGGTCCACTTTCTGGGACACCGGCGGCCGCAGTCGCAAAACGACGGCCGACGACAGCACCAGCAGGCCGCCCGCGAGCTGAACCGGGGTCAGCGACTCCCCGAAGGCCAGGGCGGCCAGTCCGGTCGTCACCACCGGCTCGAAGGTCGACAGGATCGCCGCCGTCGACGCGCTGGTCCGGCGCAGCCCGGCGAAGAACGCCAGCATCGCCACGACGGTCGAGACGACCGCGATGCAGGCCAGCCACAACCACCCGGCCGCGCCGAAGCCCAGGCCGACCCCGCCGGTGACCAGGGCCCGCCCGCCGAGCGAGCCGGCCGCCCCGGCCATCACCAGCGTCGACAGGACCAGCGGCGGCACCCGGTCGACCACCGTGTCGGCGACCAGGATGTAGACCGTGTAGGTGACCGCGGCCCCGACGGCCATCAGCGCGCCGGCCGGCCGCAACGCCCCGCCGGCCCCGGCCAGCACCAGCAGCGTTCCCGCCGACGCCGCCAGCAGCGCGGCCAGTCGCCGCCGGGTGAGCCGTTCCCGGCCGAGCAGCACGGCGCCCACCGTCACCAGGATCGGATAGGTGTAGAGGATCAGCGACAGGACCGACGCGTCCATCCGCTGCAGGGCCGAGAAGAACAGGCTGGCCTGCGTCGCGTACCCGAAAGCACCGAGACCGATGGCAATCGCCATCGCCCGGCCGGGCAGCCGGACGGAGATCCGGCGCGCCGCGAGGACCACCCCGAGCAGCGCCGCCGCCAAGGCGAAGCGCACCAGCACCAGCGCCGCCGGCGAGACCCCGGCGTCGTAGGCGAACTTCCCGAAGATCGCCATCGCGCCGAAGCAGGCCGCCGAGACGAGACACAGAACCGGACCCATGCGACGAGCATCGGCCCCAACACTCATCGGGTAAAGCGATGATTCATGGAGCCGATTCGTTAGGATTCCCGAATGGATCTGCGGCGCCTGCGCTTCCTCCGCGAACTGGAGGAACGCGGCACCCTCGGCGCGGTCGCCGCCGCCCTGGCCTACAGCCCGTCGACCGTCTCCCAGCAGCTGGCGCTCCTGGAGAAAGAGGTCGGCGCCACCCTGTTCGAGAAGGCCGGGCGCGGGGTCCGCCTCAACGACGCCGGCCGCCTGCTGGCCGAACACGCCCGGGTCCTGCTCGCCGCCGCCGAGGCCGCCGAGGCCGACCTGGCCGCCCTGAGCGGCGACATCCGGGGCACGGTCCGCGCCGGCGGCCTGCAGTCCGCGGCCCGCCGCCTGCTGATCCCGGCCCTCGCCCACCTGCGGACCGCCCACCCCCGGGTCCGGGTCGAGATCTCCGAACTGGAACTCGAACAGGCCCTGCCCGGCCTGCGGCTGGGCGCGGCCGACCTGGTCATCGGCGACGAATACGACGGACACCCCCGCCCGCGGCCGGCCGGCCTCCGCTTCACCGTCCTGCTGGAGGAACCGCTCCGCCTGGTCCTGCCGGCCGCGCACCCGCTGGCCGGCTCGCCGGGGCCGGTCGCGCTGGCCGCCCTGCGGGACGACATCTGGACCGCCTCGGCCGAGGGAACCGGCCACCACGCCATGGTCATCGGCACCTGCCGCGCGTTCGGCGACTACGAACCCGACCTGCGTCACCGCTCCAACGACGCCGACGTCCAGCTCGAACTGGTCCGCGCCGGCGCGGCGGTCGCCCTCCTGCCACCCCTCGCGACGCCGGTCGGCGACCCCACATTGGCCATCCGCGACATCGCGGCGGTGACCCTCCGGCGGCGCCTGGTCACGGTCACCCGCGACACCCCGCCGTCACCCGCGCTGACCGCCTTCCACACCGAGGTCACGACCCAGGCCCGGCGATTCGCTCACCCTTCCCGGTGACCCTTTTCCCGTACGCGAGCCCAGCCGCCCGACCCCGGCCGACGCCGCCCCGTCCGCACAACTCGGAGTGGTCACCCTCCAAGCGGTCCCCGCACGCCCCGGCGCAACCCGGCCCCTCAGGCCGTCGCCCCGCTTTCACCGCTCGGCCGGTGAAGAGCTGATCGGCGAAGACGTGCCCGACGGCCTGGTGAAGTAGAGGTTGCGCGGGGGGTCCTGCCGCCGTCGCGGTCCTGCGATGAGGCGGCCAGGACGCGGGCGGTGATCAGCAGGCCCGCGGTGTCGGTGACGAGCAACCTCTTCCGTCCGTTGATCTTCCGCATGAGTCCTGCCCAGCGGTGCCGGCGCCTGTGACGCTTCGCGGTCGAGGACCCGCGCGGAAGGCTCACTCGGGCGGGATCCAGTCGGCGGTGTCGTGGGTGTAGCCGAGGATGCGGGGGCGCATGTGGTTGAGGGCGGCGTCGCGGGCCCGCAGCGCGAGGCGGCCGCGGGCCTGCACGACCGCGGACATCCGGCGGGTCTGGCGGACGACGCTGGTCGTGCGGGGCTGGCGCATCCGGCTGTAGGCGCCGATCGCCGCGACCAGACCAGGGCCGGGCTGCGTGTCGGCGGTCAGCGAGCGCAGCGTGGCCGCGTCCTCGAAGGCCAGGCACGCGCCCTGGCCCAGGTGGTGCGGCATGGCGTGGGCGGCGTCCCCGAGCAGCACCACGCCGCCCGGGCCGGAGGCGAAACCGTACGCCCGGGGCAGCGGCCGCAACTCGCGGACCTCCTGCGGCATCAGGTCGGACGGCTCGGTCGCCGCCAGCAGCTCGCCGATCGGGGCGTGCCACTCGGCGAACCAGCGCCGCAGCAGCGTCAGCTGGGTCGCCGGTGGCTCCGGGCGGGGCGCGCCGGCCGCGGTCGCCACCCAGTAGATGCCGCCCTTGCGGTCGCCGAGCGGAATCGACACGAAGCGGTAGCCGGCGCCCAGCGTCTCGCCGCCCGCCGCCTGACCGGGGCCGAGCTTGGGGGCCCGGTAGGCCGGGATGACCGCCTGCCAGGCCGCGAAGCCGGAACCGACCGCGACCGACTCGGGCGCCAGCGCACGCCGGACCGGGCTGTCGATGCCGTCGGCGGCCACGACCAGGTCGGCCTCGATCATCGTGTGGCCGTCGCCGACCACCGGGCGTACGCGGCGGCCGGTGCGCACGGTCGTGACCGGGAAGCCGGTGCGGATCTGCACCAGGTCGCCGAGCCCGGCGACCAGCGCGTCGTACAGATCCTCGAGATGGACCACCGCCGGGGCCGGACCGGCCCCCGCCCGGGCCCGCGGCGCGACCAGCCACTGGCCGTCCGGCCGGCGGACGCCGCCGTCGGGCAGCGGAGAGGCGATGCCGGCCCAGCCGCCGTCCGGGTCGATCGACTCCAGGGCCCGGCGGCCGTTCGACCACAGCACCAGCGCGGTCGGGGGCGCCGCCACCCGCTCACCGCGTTCGAGGATCGTCACCTGCCAGCCGGACCGGGCCAGCGCGCCGGCCGTCGCCAGGCCGGCCATCCCGGCGCCCACCACCACGGCCGTGCGCACGCTCGCCCGCCTCTCGCCGTGGCCCGGCCGTCAGTTCTCTTCGCCTGGTTCGCCGTCGCCGCTGTCGGACGACGACGGGGACGGGGACTTGCCCGCGGCGGCGCCGGTCGATAAGACCGCCGCGCCGATGCCGGCCGGGCCGGCCGGGTCTTCCGGATCCTTCGGGTGGCCGCCGGCCGCGATCTCCAACTCCACGTCCTCCGGGGTGTCGGGCGGCAGGATACCGGTACGCCGGTACGCCTCGAACCGCGCCTCGCTCACCACCTGATAGGACCGGGGGGCCCGGGCCGGCTCGCTGCCCGACTCGGTCACGTCGACCGACGAGACGTCGCTCTCGGCGGCCGGCTCCGGCTCGGTCTCGGGAGCGTCCTCGGGCACGACGTAGGCGCGCGGGCCGCGCACGACGAGGAAGTAGATCAGGCCGCCGACGAACACGATGGCCGCGGTGAACACGTTGAGCCGGATGCCGAAGAACTTGTTGGCCTCGTCATCGCGCAGCATCTCGATCCAGAAACGGCCGGCCGTGTAGGCCATGACGTAGAGCGCGAACGCCCGCCCGCGACCGAACTTGTATTTCCGGTCGAGCAGCCAGACCAGCAGGCCCACCCCGAGATCCCACAGCAGTTCGTAGAGGAACGTCGGATGGTAGAGGTCGGCCATGACGGAAGGCTTGCCGTCGACCGTCAGCGCGTGGCCGGGGTTCTTGTCGTCCATGTCGTGCACCCGCAGGCCCCAGGGCAGCGTGGTGACCCGGCCGTACAGCTCGTTGTTGAACCAGTTGCCGAGCCGGCCGATCGCCTGGGCCACCGGCAGGCCCGGGGCGAGCGAGTCGGCGAGCACCGACAGCGGCAGGCCGAGCTGCCGGGCCGCCAGCCAGGCGCCGAAGGCACCACCGGCGACCGCACCCCAGATGCCGAGGCCGCCCTCCCAGATGTAGAGCGCCTTGATCGGGTCGCCGCCGGAACCGAAGTAGTCCTGCGGCGAGGTGATCAGGTGATACAGCCGGGCGCCGACGATGCCGAACGGCACCGCCCACACGGCGATGTCGAGCGAGGCCCAAGGTGCGACGCCCCGGGCCCGCAGGCGGCGCTCCATGATCAGCACAGCGGCGACGATGCCCAGGACGATGCAGATCGCGTACGCCCGGACGGGCAGGCCGAACACGTGCCACACGGACGTTGAGGGGCTCGGGATGGCGGCGACAATCACGGTTGCACTGTACTGCTGGCTCCGCTTCGCTCCGCGCACGGCTGGGTCTTCTGGCTGGGCCCTCTGGCTCCGCTTCGCTCCGCGCACGGCCGCCCCTTTAGGTCGGCGTCATGACACGGGATTTTCTGGCGCCCGCAAAAACCGGCGGGCGTCAGAAAATCCCGCGCCATAACGCCGACGGGCGACCGCTAAAACCCACACCATGACGCCGGCGGGTGGCCGCTAAAACCCACACCATGACGCCGGCGGGTGGCCGCTAAAACCCACACCATGACGCCAGCGGGTGGCCGCAGAACCACACAGTGGCGCGCGGCCAGGCCACAACATGATGCCGGCGGGCGGCCGCTGAAACCACAAGTGGCGCGCGGGCGGCCCAGACCATGACGGCGGCGGGTGGTCGTCAGACCTTGCGGACGCCCTCGGCTAGTTCGGTGCTCAGCGCGCGCAGCCGGGACAGGCCCGACGCGCGGTCGGGGGCCTCGAGGACGCAGCGGATCAGGGCGCTGCCGACGATGACGCCGTCGGCGAACGAGGCGACCTCGGCCGCCTGGGCGCCGTTGCCGACGCCCAGGCCGACGCCGACCGGCATCTCCGGGTTGGCGTGCCGCACCCGGTCGACCAGGTCGGGCGCCTGCCGGGAAACCGTCGTGCGGGCACCGGTGACGCCCATCAGCGCGGTCGCGTAGACGAAGCCGCGGCAGTTGGCGACGGTCATCGCGATCCGCTCGTCGGTCGACGACGGCGAGACCAGGAACGTGCGGTCGATGCGGTGCTCGTCGGAGGCGGCGATCCACTCCTGCGCTTCGTCCGGGATGAGGTCCGGCGTGATCATGCCGGTGGCGCCGGTCGCGGCGAGGTCGCGGGCGAACGCGTTCACGCCGTACTTCTCGATCGGGTTCCAGTACGTCATCAGCACGACCGTGGCGCCGGCCGATGCCACCGCCTCGATGATCCGCAGCGTGTCGCGGGTGCGGACGCCGCCGGCCAGCGCGATGTCGCTCGCCTTCTGGATCACCGGGCCGTCCATGACCGGGTCGGAGTAGGGCAGCTCGACCTCGATGACGTCGCAGCCGGCCTCGTGCATCGCGATCATCGACGCGATGCTGTCGTCGACGGTCGGGAAGCCGGCCGGCATGCAGCCGACCAGGACCGCCCGGCCCTCGGCGCGGGCCCGGCCGAAGATCTCGGAGATGCTCACTCTTGTTCTCCCGGCACGAGCTCCTCGACCGGGTCGAGGATCCCGAAGTAGGCGCCCGCGGTGTGCACGTCCTTGTCACCGCGGCCGGACAGGTTGACCACGATCGTCGGGGTGCGGCCCAGCTCGGCGCGCAGGATCGGGGCGATCTTCGCCGTCCCGGCCAGCGCGTGTGCGCTCTCGATCGCCGGGATGATCCCCTCGGTGCGGCAGAGCAGCTGGAACGCCGCCATCGCCTCGTCGTCGGTGACCGGCGCGTACGTCGCCCGCCCGGTGTCGTGCAGCCACGCGTGCTCGGGGCCGACGCCCGGGTAGTCGAGCCCGGCCGAGATCGAGTGCGACTCGATGGTCTGGCCGTCCTCGTCCTGCAGCACGTACGTACGCGCTCCGTGCAGGACCCCCGCCGAGCCGCCGGTGATCGACGCGGCGTGCCGCCCGGTGTCGATGCCGTCGCCACCGGCCTCGAAGCCGAAGAGCTGGACGCTCTCGTCGGGGACGAAGGCGTGGAAGATGCCGATCGCGTTGGACCCGCCGCCGACGCAGGCGGCCACGGCATCAGGCAGCCGCCCCAGAAGGGAGAGGCACTGTTCACGCGCCTCGATGCCGATGCCGCCGACGAAATCGCGCACGATCTCGGGGAACGGGTGCGGCCCGGCGGCGGTGCCCAGCAGGTAGTGGGTCGTGTCCACACTGGCCACCCAGTCGCGGAGCGCCTCGTTGAGGGCGTCCTTGAGGGTGCGGGACCCGTTGGTCACCGGCACCACGGTCGCGCCGAGCATCCGCATGCGGGCGACGTTGAGCGCCTGCCGCTCGGTGTCGGTCTCGCCCATGTAGACCACGCACTCGAGGTCGAGCAGCGCGGCCGCGGTCGCGCTGGCCACGCCGTGCTGGCCGGCACCGGTCTCGGCGATCACCCGGGGCTTGCCCATGCGCTTGGCGAGCAGGGCCTGGCCGAGCACGTTGCGCACCTTGTGGGCGCCGGTGTGGTTGAGGTCTTCCCGCTTGAGCAGGATCTCGGCGCCGAGCCGCTCGGAGAGCCGCCGGGCCGGGTAGAGCAGCGACGGCGTGCCGGCGTAGTTGCGCAGCAGGTCGGTGAACTCGTCCTGGAACGCCGGGTCGACCTTGGCTTCCCGGTAGGCCGCCTCGAGCTCGTCGAGGGCACGGATCAGGGCCTCGGGGACGAACCGGCCGCCGTAGCGCCCGAAATGTCCGGCGAGGTCGGGCAGAACGGTCATCGCACCGGCCTCGGAGTCGCGGGATGGTTGCCGGCGTTGACCAGCTCGGCCACCGCGTCGCGCGGCGACTTCTGGGTCACCAGGCCCTCGCCGACCAGCACCGCGTCGGCACCGGCCGACGCGTACCGGATCAGGTCGTGCGGTCCCCGCACGCCCGACTCGGCGATCTTGACGACGTTGTTGGGCAGGCCCGGCGCGATGCGGTCGAAGACGCCCCGGTCGACCTCGAGCGTCTTCAGGTCTCGGGCGTTCACCCCGATGACCTTCGCGTTGGCCTCGAGTGCCCGGTCGGCCTCTTCCTCGTTGTGCACCTCGACCAGCGCGGTCATGCCCAGCGACTCGACCCGCTCGAGGAGGCCCATCAGAACGTTCTGCTCCAGCGCCGCCACGATCAGCAGCACCAGGTCGGCGCCGTGCGCGCGGGCCTCGTGGATCTGATAGCTGGAGACCACGAAGTCCTTGCGCAGGACCGGGATCTGAACGGCGGCCCGCACCGCCTTGAGGTCGTCGAGGGAACCACCGAACCACCGCCCCTCGGTGAGCACGCTGATGCACCGGGCGCCGCCCGCAGCGTATTCGCCGGCCAGGTCGGCCGGGTCGGGGATCTCGGCCAGAGCGCCCCTCGACGGCGACGACCGCTTCACCTCGGCGATGACCGCCACGCCCGGCTTGCGGAGGGCGGCGTACGCGTCGATGGCCGGCGGCGCCGCCGCGGCCAGTTCGCGCACCTGATCCAGCGGCACCTCGGCCTGCCGGACCGCCACGTCCTCGCGCACTCCGGCGAGGATCTCCTCCAGCACGTTCTGCGGCCCGCCACTGCCCGCTGACGCTTGCTGATCGGATGTCACGTAATGACTCCCCTCTCCGGGTGTCTCCGGCCCGATGCTAGGAGGTCGCGGTCGTTGCCGCCCGCCCGGGGTATGGCGAGCCTCACGAGGTGGGCTCAGGCATAATGCGCCCTGCTCACTTGATGTTGTCACTTCGGTCACAAGATCTTCAAAGCCCGCCGGCCGCCTGTGCAGGGACACCTCATCTGATCGGTGGACCCCCACAGGGCGTTGACCAGGGCGTCACAGTCCGGAAACGCGACCCCGTCACACTGGCGGCGGGGCACAATCGTTCCCGGCGCCGCGACAGCGTCGCCGGCCCTTTCGTCGATAGTCGAGCATCGATCGTGGAGTTCACCGTGGCAACTCAGACCGCACCGACCGAGGCGACGCCCGCCGGTTTCGCCGCCGTCTCCCGCGCCGTCGTGTCCGCCGCCGCCGATCTCGTGACCGGTGTGCAGCGGGCCGTCGTCGGCCCGACCAACATCCGCACCGCCCAGAGCAACGCCTGGGACGCCATCCTCGCCGACCGGGCCCGCAACGCGGCCCGCGACGAACTCACCCGCGAGGTGGCGGCCATGCTCGCCCGCTCCCGCTGAGCGGGAGCCTTTCCCGTACGCGGGCGGGCCGCACCCGACCGCACCAGCACAGCCAGCGGCCGCTCCGATGACCCGGGGCGGCCACAGCGTTACCCCGATCGGCGGGAAAAGATCATCCGGTCGGGTCGTCGCCGCGGTCCAGCGCGTCCCAGGCCGTGCGGTGGTCGGCCGGCGCGAGATCGGGGTCCGAAGCCCTCTCCGACGGGCGGTACTGCGCCGGCGTGACCGGCTTGCGGTCGTAGCGCGCCGACATCGCCGGCCACCGGTGCCCGAGACGGGCCGCGGTCACCCCGCCCGCCACGATGATCAGGCCACCGGCGGCGCAGGCGACCGGCCACACGTTCGCCCCCGCGCCGGCCGAACCCGGGTCGACGCTCGCGCGGCCGTAGACCGCGCCGGCCGCCACGCCGGCGCCGGCCAACGCCAGCAGCACCCCCAGCACCCGGCGCACGAGCCCGCGGGTCGCCAGCAGCGCGCCCGTGCCGGCCAGGGCGACCAGGGCCAGCCCGATCACCCACGGCGCCGCGTCGGTGCCCGTGCGGGCGGTGCGCAGGTCGGTCATCCCGGTTCGTGGCGTCAGGTGGAGCGACCACGTGCGGCTCACCGCGTACGCCGAAAGCGCCGAACCCGCCAAGCAGGCGGCGAGCGTCGAAGCGTAGGACCGGCGGCTGTTCATCGGGCCGCGCGCAAAGTCTCGGCCGAGGCTATGGCGGCCAGCACCGCCGCAGCCTTGTTGCGGGTCTCCTGCTCCTCGGACGCCGGGTCGGAGTCGGCGACGATGCCCGCGCCGGCACCGACGTACGCCACCCCGCCCTTGATCAGAGCCGTGCGGATGGCGATCGCCATGTCCATGTCGCCGGCGAAGCCGAAATAGCCGACCGTGCCGCCGTAGAGGCCGCGCCGGGTCGGCTCCAGGCTCTCGATGATCTCCATCGCCCGGACCTTGGGCGCGCCCGACAGCGTGCCCGCCGGGAACGTCGCGGCCAGCGCGTCGAACGCCGTCCGGTCGTCGCTGAGCTGGCCGATCACCGTCGAGACGATGTGCATGACGTGGCTGTAACGCTCGATGCGGGCGAACTCCGGCACCTCGACACTGCCCGGCGCGCACACCCGGCCCAGGTCGTTGCGGCCCAGGTCGACCAGCATGACGTGCTCGGCGCGCTCCTTCGGATCGGCCAGCAGCTCGGCGGCGAGCGCGTTGTCCTCCTCGGGCGTCTTGCCGCGCCAGCGCGTGCCGGCGATCGGGTGGAGCAGCGCGCGCCGGCCCGAGCTGACCTTGAGGTGGGCCTCGGGCGACGAGCCGACGATGTCGAAGTCGTCGAAGCGCAGGAGATACATGTACGGGCTCGGGTTGGTCGCCCGGAGCACCCGGTAGACGTCGAGCGGGTCGGCGTCGGTCGGCCGCTCGAACCGCTGCCCGACCACGATCTGGAAGCACTCGCCGGCCCGGATCGCCTCCTTCGCCTCCTCGACCGCCTTCTGATATTGGCCCGGGGCGGTGCGGCTGACCGGCTCACCGGCCGGCACCCGCTCGACGGTCGAGATCATCGGCGGGGTGGGCCGCGAAAGCGCGGTCGTCATCGCGTCGAGGCGGCCGACCGCGTGGTGATAGGCCGCCCGCTTCGCGGTGTCGTCGGCCCCCTCGGACAGGATCGCGTTGGCGACCAGGAACGCCGAGCCGTCGTAGTGGTCGAGCACGACCAGGTCGGTCGCCAGCATCATGCCCAGCTCGGGCAGGAGCAGGTCGTCGGTGGTCGTGGTGGGCAGGCGCTCGAACCGGCGTACGAGGTCATAGGCCAGATAACCCACCATGCCGCCGGTCAGCGGCGGCAGATCGGCCGCCGCCGGCCCTTCGGCCAGCGCGGCCACCGTTTCCCGCAGGGCCACGACCGGGTCACCGTTCAGCGGTACGCCGTCGGGCGGCGAGCCCAGCCAGGCCGCCTCGCCGTCCCGCTCGACCAGCGTGGCCGCGCTGCGGACACCGACGAACGAGTAACGCGACCAGGCCGCACCGGACGGCCCCGCGCCCTGCTCGGCCGACTCGAGCAGGAAGGTGCCCGGGCCGCCGGCCAGTTTGGTGTAGACCCCGACCGGGGTCTCGCCGTCGGCCAGCAGACGCCGCACCACCGGCACCACACGCCGGGCGGTCGTCAGGAAGGTCGCCTCGTCGGGCGTCACCGCACCGCTGGTCACCGGGCCACCTCCAGCTCGGTGTGGAAGCAGGTGTACTCGCCGGTGTGACAGGCCGCGCCGACCTGCTCGACGGTCACGAGCAGCGCGTCGCCGTCGCAGTCGAGCGCCACTCCCCTGACGTATTGATAGTGGCCCGAGGTCGCGCCCTTCATCCAGTATTCCCCCCGGCTGCGCGACCAGTAGGTCGCCCGGCCGGTGGTCAGCGTGCGATGCAGGGCCTCGTCGTCCATCCAGGCGAGCATCAGCACATCGCCGCTCCCGTGCTCGCGCACGATCGCGGCGACCAGGCCGTCGGCGGTGCGCTTGAGGCGGGCGGCGACGGCGGGGTCGAGGGTTTCTGATCCGGACACGAGACCGATTGTCCTCCACCCGCCGGGCGGCGCTCAGCAGGCCGGGGCCCGGCCCACGATCCGGTCACGGGGGATGTGCCGGGACGCCGGGGACGGTACCGTCGTCGGGTGCTGCGCCCTGGCCTGGGGCGCGGGCACCGCTCCCGCCGGGGTCAGCACGAGTTCAGGCGGCAGCGCCTGCCTCGCGACGGGAGTCGAAGACCGATGGATCCGACGTCCAGCCCCGACAACGCCAAGTCGGCGCGTGGCCAGACGCACGATGCCGACGACACCCTTCCGGGTGAAACCGAGGTGGTCGCGCTCGGCGGTCGAGGCGCGGGCGCGCTGGAATTCAGCTTCCCTCCGGCGTACGCGGAAAGCCCGCTCACCCTCCCGCCGGCGCACTCCGACGCCCTCGCCGGGGTGACCGCGCCGGGCGTCCGCCCGGTGCCGCCGCACTCCCCGTCCGCGTCGGCCCGCGGCCCCCAGCCGCCCGCCGAGGGCCCGTCCCCCTCTGAACCGTCCGGCCCTTCCTCGTCCTCCGGGAAGTCTTTCCCGTCGTCTTCCTCGGGCGGGCCGGTCCGCGGCGGGCGCAAGCAGCCGTTCGGCCCCCGCCCGGGAAGCGATGCCGATCACTCTCTGCCCGCGGAGGAGCAGCCCCGTCCGCCCGACGCCGTAGAGTCCCCGCGGGCCAACCCCTGGGACCGGGACACCGGCTCGTTCGGCGGCTTCAGCCTCGGCGGGCGCTTCCTGCTCGGCGGACCCGCGGGGGTGAACGGCAACCACCCGAAACCCCGCAACGGCGTGTCACCGGCCCAGCCGCCCGCCGACCCGGAGACTGCCCAGGAGCCACCGGCGGGGCCCCCTTCCGGGAGGCCGGCCCCAGGCCCGGCCTCAGGTGGGCCGGCCGCAGGCCAGGCGGAACGAAGCGACGAGAACGGGCGTGATGAGATGAACGGACGAGCCGGAGTTCCCGGTCAGCCGAAAGCGGCCGACACCGAGGACACCACCCCGTCCGCCGGCCGGCGCCGCGACCTCGGCGACGCCGAGCCGACCCGGGGCCAGGCCACCGGCTGGGCGTCCGTGCCCACCTCGACCAACCCGGTGATCGCCCCGACCTCCGGCGCGAACGGCCCGGTGCCGCCGACCCCGGTCTCCCCCGGCTACCCGGCCTACGGCCAGCCGCCCACCTACACCCCGGGCCTGCCCGACCCCACCGCCGGCCCGGTCTCCGGCGTGCCCGCACCCCGGGCGGGCCGCCCGGCGCAGACCCCACCGGCGGGCTTCACACCGGGCCGCCCCGATCCGGCTTCCCCGGTGTCCGGCTCGACTCCGGCGCGGGGTGCGGCCGGCTCGCCCGCCGGAAGCCGCCCGGCCTCTCCGGCCGGCCCAGGCTTCGGGCCGGGCACCAACGCGGGCCCGTTCGGCCTGACGCCGGGCACCGCGAACGGACGCGGCCCCACCGCGAACGGGCTCGGCCCGATTTCGGGCGCGGCCAACGGGCTCGGCCCGGCCGCGAACGGGCTCGGATCTGGTTCGGGCGCGGCCAACGGGCTCGGACCTGGTTCGGCCGCGGCCAGCGGGCTCGGATCTGGTTCGGCCGCGGCCAACGGGCTCGGTTCCGTCTCGGGCGCGGCCAACGGTCTTGGATCTGGTCCGGGTGGGCCAAGCGCTCCCGGCGACGGCCGCCGGTCCGACTCGGGCCGGGCCGACACCGTCCACCTCGGGCCCGGCGCCCTCAACGGCGACGTACCCGGCGCAGGCCAGCCGGCGCCCGGAGGTCGGCGTTCCGCACCTGGCCCCGAGACCCTGAGCGGCCGCCCCGGTGCGGGCCCGATGGGCCCCGGCGGCGCTCTCTCCCCCGACCACCTCGCCCCCGGCCACGCGGATCCACTCTCCGGCGCGGACGCCCTCGGCCCGAGTCGCGCCGACGCACTCGACAGTCGGCCCGGTACCGGCCCGCTGGGCACCGGCGACGCCCTCGGCTCCGGCCACACAGACGCACTCGGCGCAGTCCGGCCCGGCACGGACGCACTCGGCGCAGTCCGGCCCGGCACGGACGCACTCGGCCCAGTCCGGCCCGGCACGGACGCACTCAGCGGCGACCGGGCCGGCACGGACGCGCCCGGCCCCGGCACGGACGCCCACGGCGCCGACCAGGACACCGACGAAGCCCGGCGACCGGGCCAGGGGCTGACCGGCTTCCGCCCGCGCGGCGGCGGTCTCGGCCCGACCACCGGATTCGGCTCACCCGAACCCTCCAAGCCAGTGTCCGGCCAGGCCACACCGGGCCAGCACGCTCCGGCCCTGGACCAGCCCGGCTCGGGCCAGCCCGGCTCGGGCCAGCACAGCTCGGGTCAGCACAGCTCGGGCCAACCCGGCCCCGGTCTGCTCGGCTCGGGTCAGCACAGCTCCGGTCTGCTCGGTGCTAGCCAATCTGCTTCAGGCCAGCCGGGCCCGGGTCTGCTCGGTGCCCATCAGCCCGGCTCAGATCCGCTCAGCGCGAGCCAGCCCGTTTCAGGCCAGCCCGGCTCGGCACGCCGGGCTCCCAGCCGGCCCGGCACGGCCCACCCGGGCTCGGATCTGCTCGGCGCGAACCAGCCAGTCTCAGGCCAGCCAATTTCAGGCCAGCCAGTCTCAGGCCGGCTCGGCTCAGACCCGCTCGGCTCAGACCCGCTCGGTGCAGGCCGATCCGGCGCGGAGCAGCCGGGTTCAGATCTGCTCGGCGCGAACCAGCCCGTCCCAGGCCAGCCCGGCTCAGATCGCCGCGGTGCCGGCCAGTCCGAGCTGGGTCAGCCCGGCCCAGGCCTACTAGGCGGGAACCAGCCCGGCTCTGATCGTCTAGCGGCGAGCCAATCGGGCGCGGGTCAGTCCGGCTCGGGCCTGTCTGGTGCGGGCCTGTCCGGTGCGGGTCAGCTCGGTTCCAGCCGGCCGGTGTCTGGGCAGCCCGCCGGGGCGAGTCCGGCGGCTCGGGCCACGGTCGCGCCGCCTCCGCCCGGCATGACCGCGGTGCCGATGGCTCGGCCCGACCGGAACCGTGGCGACCGCAACCGCGGCGCCGCCACGCGCGGGACGGACCCGCTGGGCACTGGACCGCTTGGGAGCGACCGACCGGGCTCCAACCCGCTCGGAAACAACCGGCCCGGCACCAGCCCACTCGGAAACGACCGGCCCAGTTCCGACCCGCTCGGGAGCGACCGGGCGGGCACCGGACCGCTTGGGACCGACCCGGCCGGCACCGACTCGCTGGGTGCGGATCCGCTGGGAAGTAGCCCGCTGGGGTCCAACTCGGAGGGCACCGACCCGCTGGGCTCCGATTCGTCAGGGTCTGGCCCGTTGCGGTCGGATTTGGGCGGCGCTCCGGCCGGCGCTGTCCTCGGCGCCGGCATGACCGCCGCGCCGGCCGCCGAGGCCGTTGGGCGCCGGGCCGCTCGTGCGGATGACGGGGCCGTCGCCCGTCCGCCGGTGCCACAGCGCTCGGCCAGCCTGGAGGATGCCGAGCCGGCCCGCCGGGGTCGCCGCGCAGCACCGGATGACGACGATGACCTGCAGGATGACGGCGCGCTTCGTCCGGGGGACGTGGCCGAGGGGAAGCTCGCGTTCTGGGACGATGACGCTACCCGCCACTTCCGGGCGGCGTGGCATGAGGTGAAGGCCGAGTTCGTCGACGATCCGGTCACCGCCCTGACCCGCGCCCACGACCTGCTCACCGACGCGGTCAACGAGCTCACCGAGTCGCTTCTCGCCGAACGTGACGAGCTTGACCCGCTCCGGGGCAGCGCCACCCCCGACACCGAGAGCATGCGGATGGCGATGCGCGGCTACCGGGAGTTCCTGGAGCGCATTCTCGCCTTGTAAAGGCGGCGCAACCGGTCAGCGCGCCGAACACTTGGCGCGCTGACCGCACGCCTCGCGGTCTTCGAGACGCCTCGCACGCCGGGCGCTCACACACATGCCGCCAGCACCCCGCGGGCGCGAGGACGCGACCGGCCCGATGGTCACCCGAACGCGGCCCACGCCGTACGGGAAGAGAAGGGTGACCCTCAGCCGAGGGCGGCGTCGTAGACCAGCCAGCCCACCGTGGCGACGATCAGCACGGCCACGAGGACCCACGGCCAGCGGTCGGCGAGGGAGGTCGCGGCCGGCTCCGGCGCGGGGGCCGGCGCGGACTGGCGGTTCCAGGGTGCGGCATGTCCGTAGGGGCGGGGGGTGTGGCGGCTCCGGTCCTTTTTCATCGGTGTCTTCCGATCGCGAGGGATGGAGGGCGACTTGCGCCCCGTTCAACTGTTTTCTGGCGGACTTGGACAAGGATCGATATCCCGGAACGGGGTCGTCCGAACGGTCATATCGACGACGGCGTAATTCATCTACTGTTGAGTTCATCGGGTGATGAATTTGGGAGGCAGCGATGGAGAACGCCGTCGAGGTACGCGACCTCGTCGTGGAGCGCGGGAAACGCACGGTTCTGCACGGCATCGGGTGTGCGATTCCGGCCGGGAGCGTGACCGGACTCCTCGGGCCCAGCGGCAGCGGCAAGACCACCCTGATCCGGGCGATCGTCGGGGTGCAGGTCGTCAAGTCGGGTGCGGTCACCGTGCTCGGGCGACCGGCCGGCCACCCGGCGAATCGGGCCACAGTGGGATATGTGACGCAGGCGCCCAGTGTCTATGCCGACCTCACGGTGCGGGAGAACGCGCGCTACTTCGCCGCGCTCCACGGACTCAAGGCCAAGGACGCCGACCAGGCGATCGCCGACGTCGGGCTGAAGAGCGCCGCGGGGCAGCTGGTCGGCGACCTCTCCGGCGGCCAGCGCAGCCGGGCCTCCCTGGCCTGCGCCCTGATCGGCGACCCCGGGCTCCTGGTGCTCGACGAGCCGACCGTCGGGCAGGACCCGGTGCTGCGGGCCGACCTGTGGGGCCGGTTCCACGAGCTCGCCAAGGCCGGCACCACGCTGCTGGTCTCCAGCCACGTCATGGACGAGGCCGGCCGCTGTGACCGGCTGCTGCTGATCCGGGAGGGGCTGCTGATCGGCGACGACACGCCGGCCGGGATCCGGAGCGGTGCCGGCACCGACGATCTCGAAGAGGCGTTCCTGCGACTGATCCGCGAGCACGAGGCGGTGAGTGCGGGATGAGCCCGCGAATCACTCTGGCGACGGCGGCGCGCATTCTGCGCCAGTTGCGGCATGACCGGCGTACGGTCGCCCTGCTCGTCGCCGTGCCGACGCTGCTCCTGGCCGTTCTGTACTACATGTATCAGGGGGCCGGCTTCGACCGGATCGCGCTGATCATGCTGGGCATCTTCCCGTTCGTGATCATGTTTCTGGTGACCAGCATCGCGATGCTGCGCGAGCGGACCAGCGGCACCCTCGAACGGCTGCTCACCACGCCACTGGCCAAGATGGACCTGCTGTTCGGGTACGGGCTGGCGTTCGGCCTGGCCGCGGCCGTGCAGGCGGCGATCGCGACCGGCGCGGCCTACTGGCTGCTCGGCCTCGACACCACCGGCAACGCCGGGCTGGTCGTGCTGATCGCGGTGGTCAATGCCGTGCTCGGCGTGGCCCTCGGGCTGCTGTGCAGCGCCTTCGCCCGCACCGAGTTCCAGGCCGTACAGTTCCTACCGGTGGTGGTCGTGCCGCAGATCCTGCTCTGCGGGCTGTTCGTGCCGCGCGGGCAGATGGCCGGCTGGCTGCAGGGGGTCAGCGACGCGCTGCCGCTCACCTACGCGGTCGAGGCGCTGGCCCGGGTCGGCTCCAGCACGTCTGCCGGGGCCACGATCTGGCGCGACGTGGTCATCGTGGCGGGCGCGGCCGTGGTGGCACTCGTTCTCGCTGCCGCAACATTACGGCGGCGGACACCTTAGGAGCTTTTTTGGTACGCAGGAGCGGACGCCGACCCGGCAACCAGGACACCCGCTCGTCGATCCTCGAGGCCGCCCGCAACGCGTTCGCCGAGAAGGGCTTCGACCACGCCTCCGTACGCGCGATCGCCGCCGACGCCGGCGTCGACGCGGCCCTGGTGCACCACTACTTCGGCACCAAGGACAAGCTGTTCCTGGCCGTGATGAACGCCCCGATCAACCCGGCCGAGATCGTGCCGCAGGCGCTCCAGGGCCCCCGCGAGCAGGCCGGCGAGCGGCTGGTCCGCCTGGTGCTGAGCATCTGGGACTCGCCGGCCGGCACGGCTGCCCTGGCCGTTTTCCGGTCGGCGCTGAGCAACGAGTGGACGGCCCGGCTGCTGCGTGAGTTCGTGGTCGTGCAGGTGCTGCGGCGGGCGGTCGCCGAGCTGGCGATCGACCCGGTCGAGGCGCCGCTGCGCGCCGGCCTGGTCGCGACCCAGATGGCCGGCCTGATCGTGACCCGCTACGTCCTGAAGGTCGAGCCGTTGCCGTCGACCGACCCGGAGCTGCTGGTGGCCGCGATCGGCCCGAACGTGCAGCGCTTCCTGTTCGACCCGCTCCCGGCGGCCGGTGGCTGACCGCGCGGGAATTGGCATAGGTAGTCCATCGACACATGCTCACCACCGGCACGCTGTATGCGGCACTCGACCGACAAGGGACGCGCCGCGTTGACCGCCGAGGCCGACCGCATGGCCGCCGCGGTCCGGGTCGTCAGGTCAGCCTCCCCGGCGGTGAGGCCGGCATGAAGAGCTTCGACCAGAAGTATGCGTGCCTGCTTCGTCTCTACCCGGCGTCATATCGGGAGGAGCGGGGCGCCGAAATGCTGGCCGTGCTGGCGGAAAACGGCCGCCCGTCCCTGCGCGAGCACGGCGCCCTGGTCATCGGCGGCCTCCGGGCGCAGCTCAGAGCCGATGAGGACCGAACGGTCGCGGCCGGCTGGTCGGTGGCGTGCTACCGGCCGCCCTGCTCGGCCGCCGACGCGCCCAGCTCTGAACAGTCCGGCCAACCCGGGTGCGTCGAAGCGAGCAGCCGCGGTTCAGCGAGACGAGCAGCTGTGGCACAGCACCGGGTGGAGCAGCTGGGCCAGGTCGTGCCGGTCGGTGACCGGGCGGGGGAAGGCCATCCGGGCCAACCGGTCGTCGAGGCGGACCACGAAGCCGTAGCGGTCGAGGCGCACGACGCGGGGTTCGCCGGCGGGCTGGGCGGCCGGGCCCAGGTGGCGGCGCACGTAGGCCGCCATCTCGGCCACGTGGTGGTCGGACAGGTCGGCGATCAGGTCGAACTCGATCTGGCGCAGCGGGTCGGGGGTGGCCTCGGCGTACTCGTCCGGGTCGACGTCGATGAGGGTGCGGTGGCGTTCGAAGCGGACCTCCGCGACCTCCAGCCGGTGCAGCACCTGGCCGTCGCCGACGTCGAGGAGGTCGCCGGAGGCGTCGACCGCGGCGTAGTCGAGGGCGGCTTCCCGCTCGGCGTCTCCGGAGAGGCGGCGAGCCCAGCCGGACACCCACACCCGGCCCAGGCTGGGCGAGTCGGCGGTCGGGGGCACGTCGGCGATGTCGAGCACCATCGCGGTGTCGTCGGTGCCGTCCTGGGGGCGCAGGGCGGTGGCCAGTGCGCCGTCGGCCGGGGAGAGCAGCAGCATCCGGCCGTGGTCGTCGGCGACGTGGCGGACCGGGAAGGGTCCCGGGCGGCACGCGACGTGCGCGGTCGCGGGCAGGTGGCCGGCGGCGAGCGTACGGGCGACCTCGGCGGGGCTGGGCTGCATGGTAGGTACCTCCGGGCGGCGGTTAGGCTTGCCTTACTAAGGTGAGGCTAACCGTAACACCGCGGGGAGGTAAACCCGCGAGACCACTCGGAGACTTGATGAACAACTCTCGACCGAAGGCCAAGCTGTCGCGGGCGCTCGGCATCCCGCTGACGCCGAAGTGCGTGAAGTACTTCGAGCGGCGGCCCTTCCCGCCCGGCGTGCACGGCCGCGGGCGCCGCAAGGCGTCGGACTATCAGGTGCGGCTGCTGGAGAAGCAGCGGCTGCGCCACCAGTACAACGTCAGTGAGGCCCAGATGCGCCGGGCCTACGAGGACGCCCACCGGGGCGAGGGCAAGACCGGCGAGAACATGGTGTCGCTGCTGGAACGCCGCCTGGACGCCGTCGTGCACCGGGCCGGCTTCACGCGCACGATCTACCAGGCCCGCCAGCTGGTCGCGCACGGGCACTTCCAGGTCGACGGCAAGAAGGTCGACCGGCCGAGCTACCGCCTCCAGCCGGGCCAGGTCGTCACCGTCAAGGAGACCAGCCGGAGCAAGCCGCCGTTCGAGATCGCCGCGGCCGGCGCGCACCTCGGCGAGCGGAGCGCGCCCTACCTGTCGACCGCGATCGAGGAACTGCGCACCGCGCTGATCAGCATTCCGGTGCGCGGCCAGATCCCGGTGCTCTGCGACGAGCAGCTGGTCGTGGAGTTCTACGCCCGGTAAACCCTCAGCGGGTCTGCTCGAGCCACGAGGCGTAGAGCTTGGCGTAGATCGAGCCCTCCTGCCGCACCAGCTCGGCATGCGGGCCGCGTTGCACGACGCGGCCCGCGTCGACGACGATCACCTCGTCGGCGGCCTGGGCGGTCGAGAGCCGGTGCGCGATCGCCACCGTCGTGCGCCCGCGGGTCACCAGGTCGAGCGCCCGCTGCAGCCGCACCTCGGTCGCCGGGTCGACCGCGCTGGTCGCCTCGTCGAGCACCAGCAGGTCGGGGTCGGCGACATAGGCCCGGACCAGCGCGACCAGCTGCCTCTCGCCCACACTCAGGGCCTCGCCGCGCTCCCCGACCGGCGTGTCGATCCCGGCCGGGAGCCCCGCCGCCCAGTCGGCCAGACCCAGCTCCGAGAGAGCGTCCTCGATCTCGGCCGAGGACAGCCCCGGCGCGGCGAAGCGGACGTTCTCGGCGATCGTGGCGTCGAACAGGAAGCCGTCCTGCGGCACCATCACGACCCGGGCCCGCAGCGACGAGAACCGTACGGTGTCCAGCGGGGTGTCGCCCAGCAGAACCGACCCGGCGGCCGGGTCCATCAGCCGGGTCAGCAGTTTGGCGAACGTGGTCTTGCCGCTGCCGGTCTCGCCGACCACCGCGACCTTCATCTTCGCCGGAATCGTCAGGTCGACGTCGGACAGCACGGTCGGGCCGCCGGGATAGTGGAACGACACGTCGCGGAACGTCACCGACAGCGGCCCGACCGGCAGCACCACGCCCTGGTCGTCCGGGTCGGCCACGTCCGGCGCGATGTCGAGCACGTCGAGCACCCGGCGCCAGCCGGCAACCGCGTTCTGGGCGTCGTTGAGCACGTCGGTGGCGATCTGCACGGGCTGGATGAAGAGCGTGACCAGGAACAGGAACGCGGTCAGCTTGCCGACGCTCAGGCCGCCGTGCAGGCCGAGCAGCGTGCCGACCACGACCACCGCGGCCAGGGCCAGCCCGGCGCCCAGCTCGCCGCTGGAGAAGCTGGTCACGCTCGTGCGCAGCGCGGTCTGCTGGGACGAGCGGAGGCGGTCGATCGAGGTGTCGAGGCGTTCCTCGGTGCGGCCGGAGACACCGTAGGCCCGGATCACCGTCGCACCGACGACACTCTCGGCGACGGCGCCGAGCATCACCCCCGTACGCTCGCGGACCGCGCCGTAGACCGCGCCCAGCCGCTTCTGGAACAGCCGGATCACGATCACGGCCGGGCTGAACGCGACCAGCACGACGAGGGCGAGCTGCCAGGAGTACGCGAACATCACCACCGTCGACACCAGCAGCTGGCCCGAGGAGAGCAGCAGCTGCACGCCGCTGGTCTGCAGGAACTGCGAGATCTGGTCGATGTCGCTGGTCACCCGCGACACCATCGAGCCGCGGCGCTCGGACTGCTGGTGCAGCATCGACAGGTCGTGGATGTGCCGGAAGGTGCGCGACCGCAGGGCGCCGAGCGCGGTCTCACTGACCGTGAACAGGCGCCGGGTCATCAGGTAGCCGGCCGTGGTCGAGAACAGCAGCGCGACCGCGGTCAGGACCACCACCACGGCGACGAAGCCCAGGTCGGGGCCGCCGGGCGCGCTGATGCCGTTGTCGATGCCCTGCTGCACGGCGATCGGCACCGCGATGCGGCCGGCCATCTGCACGATGGCCAGCGCGATCGTGCCGGCGAGGCCGGGCCGCAGCTCGGGCGAGAGCGACAGCCCGCGCTTGACCGTCGCGAAGGTCCCTTCGCTCAGGGAGGCGGCGGTCATGCGTCGACCCTTTCCTGCTCGGCCTTCTCGTACGCGGTCACCAGGTCGGCATAGCCGGGGACGCTCTCGAGGAGTGACGTGTGGGTGCCGGTGGCGACCACCTTGCCCTGTTCGAGGTAGACCACCTCGTCGGCGAGCGCGATCGTGGCCCGCCGGTAGGCCACCACCAGGATCGAGGCCCCGGCGTCGCCGCCGCGCAGGGCGGCCAGGATGTCCGCCTCGACCCGCGGGTCGACCGCGCTGGTCGCGTCGTCGAGCACCAGCAGGCGCGGGTGCCCGGCCAGCGCCCGGGCCAGGGTGAGCCGCTGCCGCTGGCCGCCGGAGAGCGAGGTGCCGCGCTCGCCGACCTCGGTCTCGATGCCGGCGGGCAGGTTTTCGACGAACCGTTCGGCCTGGGCGAGCCGGATCGCCGCCCACGCGTCGTCGTCGGTGATCCGGGGACGGTCGAGGGTCACGTTGCCCCGCACGGTGTCGTCGAAGACGAACGGGATCTGCGGCACGAGAGCCGAGGTGGAGGCCAGCGCCTGCTCCGAGAGCGAAGGCAGCGCGAGCCCGTCGACGCTGATGCGGCCGTCGACCGGATCGACCAGGCGCACGGCCAGCGAGGCGATCGTCGACTTGCCCGACCCGGTGGCCCCGACCAGCGCGACGGTCTTTCCGGGCGGAACGGTGAAGGAGACGTCGTGGAGAACGAGCGGCCCGTCGCCGTACCGGAAATCGACGCTTTCGAAGGACAGCTCAGCCGGACCGTCACCGGCCGGGGCGGACGAGCCGTAGGCGAGGTCGCCGTCGGCCGCCAGCACCGCCGCGACCCGCTCCCAGCCGGCGACGCTGCGCGGCAGCTCGGCGACCACCCAGCCGATCGCGCGCACCGGGAACGCCAGCACGGTGAACAGGAACGACACGGTGATCAGCTCGGAGACGCTGAGCGCGCCCGACTGCAGGCGCCACGCCCCGAGCAGCAGGACGGCGAGCGTGCCCAGGCTGGGTAGCGCGTCCATGGTCGGGTCGAAGAAGCCGCGCAGGCGGCCGACCGAGATCAGCGCGTCGCGCAGCTCGGAGACGAAGACCCCGAACCGGCGCGACTCGTCCTCCTCGCGGCCCATCGTCTTGACCACCAGCGCGCCGTCGAAGCTCTCGTGGGCGACCGCGCTGACCTTGGCCCGCATCTGCTGGGCCCGGATCTGCCGGGGCGACATCTTG
The DNA here is from genome assembly GCF_040682075.1 of Actinoplanes sp. NPDC051411. Lineage (NCBI taxonomy): Bacteria > Bacillati > Actinomycetota > Actinomycetes > Micromonosporales > Micromonosporaceae > Actinoplanes > Actinoplanes sp. NPDC051411. Next base: position 52,236 of record NZ_JBFBAD010000048.1, read on the forward strand.
CGCGAATAGATGTAGTTGAGGCCGAACAGCATCGGGAACAGCGTGATGCCGACCAGCGCCAGCACCCAGTCGGTGAGGAAGAGCGCGACCACCGCGGCGAAGATCATCACGATCGTGCCGACCGCGAACGGCAGCGGCGCGATCGGCACGAACGCCGCCTCGACGTCGGAGTTGGCGTTGGACAGCAGCGTGCCGGTGGCGTGCTGCTGGTGCCAGGACGGCGGCAGCGACAGGTAGCGCCGGGTGACCGCGCGGCGGTAGCGGGCCTGCAGGCGGAACTGCATGAACCCGGCGCCGAGGCGGCGGCCGAAGATGCTGCCGACGCGCAGGACACTGATGCCGAGGAACGCGGCGGCGATCAGCGCGAGCTCGCCGGTGCCGACGTGCCCCTTGGCGAACGACGGCACGACGACGTGCCCGATCACGGCTCCGACCACGTACGAGTTCGCGATGACCAGCAGTCCGAAGAAGCTGCTGCCGATGGCGCCGATCACGAACAGGCGCGGTTCGGTTCGGATCGCCCGGCCGAGTACCCGCAGTCCCCGTCCCAGCACATCGCGGCTGGACCTGGTGCTCAATGTCCCACCTGACGGTAAGTATTCGCCGGCTGTTCCGGCCTTACCGATACATCCTGCCGAACTGACGGCCGCCGTTTACACCCATGCCAATGTGTCTACGATCACGTATGTGACCGACTTCGCCCGTCGGGAGCGTCTGGCCCTCGCCCAGTTGCTCGCCGACCTCGGCCCCGACCAGCCCACTCTCTGCACCGGATGGACCACCGGCGACCTCGCCGCCCACCTCGTGATCCGCGACCGCCGGCCGGACGCCGCGGCCGGCGCGATGATCTCCGCCCTCGCCGGGCACGGCGAGCGGGTCCGCCTGGCCCAGCGCGGCCGGCCCTACCCGGCGACCCTGGACAAGCTGCGCACCCCGCCCTGGTGGAGTCCGCTCAGCCATCGCCCCCTCGAGGCTCTGGCCAACGGCGGCGAGTTCTTCATCCACCACGAGGACGTCCGGCGCGCCCGGGCCGACTGGGAGCCGCGCGACCTGGCGGCCGAGGACGCGGCCCTCCTGTGGGGCCAGGCCCGCTTCCGCGCCCGGATGGCCCTCGGCCGACTGGACGCGCCGATCACCGTCCGCGCCGACGGCTTCGGAGAAGTCGCCCTGAAGGGCGACGAGACCGTCTTGTCCGGAGCGCCGGGCGAACTGATTCTCTTCCTCGCCGGCCGCAAGGACGCGGCCCGGGTCGAGATTTCCGGCCCGGCCGCGGAAAAGATCAGAGCCGCCGATCTGAGTCTCTGAATTGGCCCATTGAAACGAGCACGGATTGGCCCAATCGAGAGGCCAATTTCGCACTAACTTCAAGGGCATGACCAAGCTCTCGGTAGCCCAGGGCACGGCCCTCAGCATCGGTGCCGTCCTCGGCACCGGCGTGATCTCGATGCCCGCCCTGGCCGCCGCCGTGGCCGGCCCCGCCTCGCTCGTCGCCTGGCTCGCCCTGATCGTCCTCTCGGCTCCGCTGGCCTGGAGCTTCGCCGCCCTCGGCGCGCGCTACCCGGACGGCGGCGGCGTCTCGACCTACGTCCGGCTGGCGTTCGGGCCCCGGGCCTCGGCCGCGGTCGGCTGGTGCTTCTACTTCGCGATCCCGCTCGGCGCGCCGCCCGCCTGCGCGTTCGCCGGCGGCTACGTGGCCGACGTGCTGGGCGGCGGCCACGCCACCCGGATCGCCACGTTCCTGGCGATCGTCGGCTCGGTCTTCGTCATGAACTGGTTCGGCCTGCGCATCTCCGGCCGCGTCCAGCTGTGGCTGACCGGGATGCTGGCGATCCTGCTGCTGGTCACCGTGATCGCCGCCCTGCCGCACGCGCACCGGGCCAACCTGCACCCGTTCGCCCCGCACGGCTGGTCCGGGATCGGCGCCGCGGCCGCCGTGCTGGTCTGGGGCTTCGCCGGCTGGGAGGCACTCTCGTCGCTGTCGGCCGAATACCGGAACCCGCGCCGCGACGTCCCCCGGGCGACCGGCATCGCGGTGGTGGTGGTCGGCGCGCTCTACCTCGCGGTGGCCGTGACCAGCGTGCTGGTGCTCGGCCCGGGGCTGGCCGACAGCCCCGCGCCGCTGGCCGACCTGCTGGCCATCGGGCTCGGCGGCCCGGTCCGGGTGCTCACCGCGATCGTGGCGGTGCTGCTGACCGTGGGGGCGGTCAACGCGTACCTGGCCGGTGGATCGCGGCTCGGGCCGGCGCTGGCCCGCGACGGCGCGCTGCCGTCGTTCATCAACACGCCCCGGCGCTCGCTCAGCCTGATCGGCGCGGGCAGCCTGATCGCCGTCACCCTGCCGCTGTCCACCAACGCCGCGCTGCTGCTGGTCACCGGCTGCTTCACGCTGGTCTACGTGCTCGGCACGGCGGCCGCGGTGCGGTTGCTGCCGGCCGGCTGGTCGCGCGTCGCGGCCGGGACGGCGTTCGTGGCCACGCTGGCGCTGCTCGTGCTCAACGGCAAGCCGGCCCTGTTCAGCCTGGCGGTCGCCCTCGGAGCACTGGTTTATCAGAGCAGACGGGCGAAGATCGCGAGCCCCTCGTCGAGCACCGCCGGGTCGATCGCCCCGAACCCGAACACGAAGCCGGCGATCGTCGAGGAGACGCTGTAGCGGCCCACGTCCTCGACCGCCAGCCCGGCGTTCGCCGCCGCCGCCGAGATCCGCGCGGCGTCGGCGGGCGTGGCGTCCCGCAGCAGGGCGGTCACGTGCAGGCCGGCCGCCGACGGCAGCACCCGCAACGAGGGCTGGGCGGTCAGCTCACCCAGGATCCGGCTGCGCCGGTTTCCGTACGCCTTGCCGGCGCGCCGCACATGCCGGGCCAGCTGCCCCTCGTCGATGAACCGGGCCAGTGCCGCCTGCACCGCGACCTGCCCGTACCCGTCGCCCAGCTGGCGGGCCGCGATCACCGCGTCGCGCAGCCCGGGCGGCAGCAGCGCGAACCCGGTCCGCACCATCGGCAGCATGTTCTTGGAGAACGTGCCGACGTAGAGCACCCGGCCGACCGTGTCGAGGCTGTAGAGCGGCTCCAGCGGCCGGGCCGCGAACCGGAACTCGCTGTCGTAGTCGTCCTCGACGATCGCGGCCGGCCGCCGCCGGGCCCAGTCGAGCAGCTCGCGGCGGCGGTCGAGGCTCATCGCCCCGCCGAGCGGGAACTGGTGCGACGGGGTCGTGTAGACCAGTCGCGCGGCGCCCGGCAGGTCGCCGACGACCAGGCCGTCCTCGTCGACCGGCACGCCGACCACCCGGGCGCCGGCCGCCGCGAAGACCCGGCGGGCGGGCGGGTAGCCGGGTTCCTCGACGGCGACGACGTCGCCCGGCTTGAGCAGTACGCGGGCGATCAGGTCGAGCGCGTGCTGGGTCCCGTTGGTCACCACCACGTCGTCCGCGGTCGCGCGCACCGAACGGCCGTAGCCGAGCGACCGGGCGATCGCCGCGCGCAGGGCCGGATGCCCGGCCGGCGCGGCGTACGTCCCGGGGCCGTTGGCCCGTAACCGCAACTCGGCCGAGACGAGCCGCCGCCAGCTGTCGAACGGAAACAGCGTCGCGTCCGGGATGCCGGTGCGGAAGTCGTAGCGCGGAGCGGCCTGTTCACCGCTGGTCGGCAGCGGGTCGAACGTCCACCCGGCCCGCGGCCGCAGCGGGTCGGCCGGATGCCGCCGCGGCCTCTGCCGTTCCGACACCATGGCCACGAAAGTGCCGGAGCCGACCCTGGTCGTCAGGAATCCCTCGGCGGCCAGCCGTTCGTAGGCGGTCGCCACGCTGCCCCGCGCGACCCGGAGGTCGGCGGCCAGCGCGCGGGTCGGCGGCAGCCGGTGCCCGGCCGGCAGCCGGCCGTCCAGGATCGCGGCCCGCAGGGCCCGGTAGACGAGGACGGTCTTCTCGCCGGAGCCGGTCAGCTCAATCGCTAGATCCACCGGCCCATTCTCTCCGGTATGGCGCAATCGGTATGACACCGGCGACCACACGCGGTAATACGCTCGTCACAAGGGGCTACTGAGGAGGACGAGATGGTGTCTCTGTTCGGCGTGTAGGTGAGGCGATTGCCGGTATCGATGCGGTTACATACTCTCCGCAAGTGAGCAGCCTCGGGCGGAACCGCGAGTTCAATCTCCTGTGGACCAGCCAGTCGCTGTCCGACCTCGGCGACGCCGTCGCCCAGCTGGCGATGCCGTTGCTGGTGCTGGCCGTGACCGGTTCGGCCGTCCGGGCCGGTCTGGTCGGCACGGTGGCCCAGGTCGCGCGACTGCTGTCGCGGCTGCCGGGCGGCGTGCTGGCCGACCGGGTCAACCGCCGCCGGGCCCTGCTGACCTGCGACGCGATCCGCCTGATCGCCTTCGCCGGGCTGGCCGCCGCGGTCGCCACCGGGCACGCCGACCTGCTGGTCATCGTCGCGGTGGCGGTGGTCGACGCGGTCTGCGGCACGATGTTCCAGACCACCGAGCACGCGGCCCTGCGCAGCATCGTCGACCAGTCCGCACTGCCCGACGCGGTCGCCCGCAACGAGGCCCGGACGTACGGAACCTCGCTGGCGGGCCCGCCGCTCGGCGGCATTCTCTTCGGCCTTGCCCCGTCTCTGCCTTTTATCGGCAATGCCGTTTCTTACCTGGCCTCCCTGGCCGGGATCGGCCTGATCCGCAAGCCGTTGCAGAGCGAGCCCGAACCGACCCCGGGCGGGCACCGCGCCGCCCTGGTCGAGGGCGTACGGTTCGTGTTCGGCAACAGCTTCCTGCGGGCCGTGCTGACCATCGCGGCGCCGCTCAACCTGGCCCTCAACGGCACCGTCTTCACGATCATCGTGACCCTGCAGCGGCACGGCGTCTCGCCCGGCGTGATCGGCCTGACCGAGACCATCATGGCGGTCGGCGGCCTCGCCGGCGCCCTGGTCGCGCCGATGCTGCAGCGCTCGATGCCGTTCCCCCGGCTGATCCGCGTCATCTGCTGGGCCGCGACCGCCGTCCTGGCGATCGGGTCGCTGTTCACCGGGAGCCTGATCGCGGCGATCCCGTTGGCGCTGGCCGTCTTCCTCGGCCCGGCCTGCAACGCGGCGCTCTTCGGCTACCAGGCCGCGATCACGCCCGACCGCCTGCAGGGCCGGGTGCTCAGCGTGATCTTCATGGCCGCGATGTCGGCCTCGGCGGCCGCGCCCGCGCTGGCCGGCCTGATCGTGGCCCACGTGAGCAGCGCGGCGGCGATGCTGTTCTTCGCCGCCTCGGTGTCGGTCGCGGCCCTGACCGCCACCTTCGCCTCCGGAATCCGCACCATGCGCCCCCTGGAAGAAGTGGCAGCGTAACCCGGCCGCCACCTGCCGGGAGAAAGGTGTGCCCCCATGGACCCTCGGCCTTTTGAGCAGGACCTGCTGAACAACCTGTACACGCGGCGCGGCACGACTCTCGAATCGGCCAGCGCCCAGGACCAGTACGAAACCCTGGCCATGACCGTGCGTGACCGCCTGGCCGCCCGCCGGGCCCGGACCGCGGCGGCCCACTACGCGACCAACCCGCGCTGGGTCTACTACCTCTCGGCCGAATACCTGCTCGGTCCCCAGCTGGAGCAGAACCTGCTCTACACGGGCACCGACGAGGAGGCGGCCGCGGCCCTGAAATCGCTCGGGCTGGACGCGGCCCAGATCGAGCGGCTCGACCTCGAGCCCGGGCTCGGCAACGGCGGTCTCGGCCGGCTGGCCGCCTGCCTGCTCGACGCGATGGCCACACTGGACATTCCGGCGGTCGGCTACGGCATCCGCTACGACTTCGGCATCTTCAAGCAGACGTTCGTCGACGGCGCCCAGGTCGAGAAGCCGGACGACTGGGGCTTCCAGGGCGACCCGTGGGAGTTCCCGGCCCAGGACGACCGTCAGGTGGTCGGCTTCTACGGAAGCGTCACCAGCGACGAGACGGGTCGGCGGAGGTGGGAGCCGGGCGAGACCGTCCTCGGCGAGCCCAGCCACATGCTCGTACCCGGCTTCGGCACCGAGACCTGCAACATCGTCCGGCTCTGGCACGCCCGGGGCAGCGAAGCGGCGTTCGACCTGTCCCGCTTCTCGGCCGGCCAGTACGCCGAAGCGGTCGCCGAGGCCGTGCGGGCCGAGAACATCAGCAAGGTGCTCTACCCCGACGACAGCACCGAGCTGGGCCGCGAGCTGCGTCTCAAGCAGCAGTACTTCCTGGTCTCGTGCTCGCTGCGGGACATCGTCCGGCGCTACCGGTTCCGCAACGAGGGCTGGGACGCGTTCGCCTCCAAGGCCGTGATCCAGCTCAACGACACCCATCCCGTGATGGCGATCGCCGAGCTGATGCGCCTGCTGGTCGACGAGTTCGAGGTCGACTGGGACCAGGCCTGGTCGATCACCCGGGCGACCTTCGCGTACACCTGCCACACCCTGCTGCCGGAGGCGCTGGAGACCTGGCCGGTGGCCATGGTCGAGCGGCTCCTCCCCCGGCACCTGGAGATCATCTACAAGATCAACTTTGACTTCCTGCAGGAGGTCTCGTCGAGGTTCCCGGACGATCCCGACCGCATCCGCCGGATGTCGATCATCCAGGAGGAGCCGGAGCGCCGCATCCGCATGGCCCACCTCGCGGTCGTCGGCACCCAGGCCGTCAACGGCGTCGCCGAACTCCACTCGAAGCTGCTGGCCGAGACCACGCTGCGCGACTTCGCCGAGCTGTGGCCCGCACGGTTCCGCAACGTCACCAACGGCGTCTCGCCGCGCCGTTTCGTACGGATGGCCAACCCGGGCCTGTCCGCGCTGATCAGCGAGGGCCTCGGCACCGACGCCTGGATCAACGACCTCGACCGGCTGACCGGCCTGGAGAAACTGGCCGACGACGCGGCGTTCCGCGACCGGTGGCGGCAGGTCAAGCGGGGGGCCAAGGAACGGCTCGCGCTGGGCGACCCGGACTCGCTCACCGACGTGATGATCAAGCGGTTCCACGAGTACAAGCGCCAGCAGCTCAAGGTCCTGCACGTGGTCACCCTCTACCACCGCCTCAAGAACGACCCGGGCTACGCGCCGCCCCCGCGCACGGTGCTGTTCGCGGGCAAGGCGGCCCCCGCCTACCGGGCGGCCAAGCAGATCATCAAGCTGATCAACGACATCGCCGCGAGGATCGACGCCGACCCGGCCGTGTCATCCCTGCTCAAGGTCGTCTTCCCGCCCAACTACAACATCTCGCTGGCCGAGAAGATCATCCCGGCGGCCGACCTCAGCGAGCAGATCTCGATGGCGGGCAAGGAGGCGTCGGGCACCGGCAACATGAAGCTCGCCCTCAACGGCGCCCTCACGATCGGCACCCTCGACGGCGCCAACATCGAGATCCGCGACCGCGTCGGCGCCGACAACTTCTTCCTCTTCGGCCTCGACGCCACCGACGCCCTCGCGATGCGCGCCGGCGACTACCGTCCGCACGACATCTACGACCACGACGCGGAGTTGCGGGCCGCCCTCGACGCCCTCTCCGCGGGCGCCTTCGGCGACGCCGGCCCCGGCGTGGCGGCCTCCCTGCTCGGCCGCGACGAATACCTCACGCTGGCCGACTACCGCGCCTACATCGACTGCCAGGACACAGTGGACACCGCCTGGCGTGACCCCGGGGCATGGGCCCGCATGTCCATCCTGAACACGGCCCGCAGCGGCTTCTTCAGCGCCGACCGCACGGTCCGCGACTACCTCGACCGCATCTGGCACGTCGACCCGGTCCGCGTCCAGGGCTGACGTCCCGCACGCCGGGATTTTCCGGCCCGGCCGATTCCGGCCGGGCCCTTTCCCGTACGCGGTGTGCCCCAGGGCCTGTCCTAGACCAGCCAGCGGCCGTCGCGCATGAGGAGGCGGCCCTTGAGCTCGTTCTCCTCGCGCCAGGCCTCGATGCGGTCGGGCCGCAGCATCGCGAAGACGTAGGGCGGGCCGACCTCGCGCGGATCCCAGTCGTTCTGGGCCGCGTAGGCCTCGCCGATCGCGGACGCCTCGCCGACCGGAACCGTGCGCTCCAGCACGGCGTCGACGCGGACCACGTCGCGGGTGGGGCCGAGGGCGAGCCGCGCCCGGCCGTGCGCCACCAGGTTGCGTACGGTCGGGGCGGTCTCCTCGGTCGCCAGCGCGATCCGCTCGTCGACCCAGGCCATCGTCAACGGCACCAGGAACGGGCGTACGCCATCGCTCGTGGCCACCCACACATCGGCCACCGCGGCACCCAGCTTGGCCAGAGTGTCCGCCTTGCGTTGCTCTTTCGAACGAGGTTCCGGCATCCGGTCAGACTATTCGCCCGGCGCCTGGAAGAGGCCGATCAGATTGCCGTCGGCGTCACGCACGGTAGCGGTCAGGGAGCCGCCGCCGACGTCCCGGGGCGAGCGCTCGGTGGTCGCACCGAGATCGGTCAGCTCGGCGATCGACGCCTCGATGTCGTCCACGTGGTAGTACGTGATCGGGCCCGCCGTCACGTCGCCGTGCGGGTCGAGGCCGACCTCGGGCGCGTCCTCGGGGCGGAAGCCCACGTAGTAGGCCTGGTCGATGTAGGGACCGGTGCCCAGCAGGGCCGTGTAGAGCTTCGTCGCCGCCTGCAGGTCCTTGACCGGCACGGTGATGGTACGGATGGTCATGGGATGCTCCCTCTGTCACAGCGGACCACCGCGGTCCGTCAAAGACTATGACGGGCGCCGACGCGGGAGTGTGACGATGAGTGAACTGGAGTTGCTGGCCGAGCGGTTCGAGCGGGACCGGCCGCATCTGAGAACGGTCGCGCAGCGGATCCTCGGCTCGCCGCACGAGGCCGACGACGCCGTGCAGGAGGCGTGGGTCCGGCTGAGCCGCTCGGACACCTCCGAGGTCGGCAACCTGACCGGCTGGCTGACCACGGTCGTGAGCCGGGTCTGCCTGGACATGCTGCGGGCCCGGTCGGCCCGGCCCGAGGAGCCGGCCGACCTGCTCGGCGGTGACCCGTTGCACGGCGGTGGCCCGGTGCACGGCGGTGGGCCGGACCGGCCCGAGACCGACCCCGAGCATTCGGCGATGATGGCCGACGCGATCGGGCCGGCGCTGATGCTGGTGCTCGACACGCTGGGCCCGGCCGAGCGGCTCGCGTTCGTGCTGCATGACATGTTCGCGGTGCCGTTCCCCGAGATCGCCACCATCGTCGGCTGCTCGCCGGCGGCGGCCCGTCAACTGGCGAGCCGCGCCCGGCGGCGGGTCCAGGGCTCCGACCTGCCCGACCGGTCCGACAAGTCGGAGAGGCACGCCATCGTGTCGGCCTTCCTCGCCGCCGCCCACGGGGGCGACTTCGCGGCCCTGCTCGAGATGCTCGACCCCGACGTGGTCATGCGGGCCGACCAGCAGTCGGTGCGGATGGGGGCGGACGCGGTGCTCACCGGCGCGGCGGCGGTCGCCGGCCGGTTCCAGGGCGCGGCCGGGGCGCAGGTGGCGGTGCTCGACGGGCGGCCCGGGCTGGTGTGGACGCTCAACGGCAAGGTGATGGTGGTCTTCGAGTTCAGCTTCGACGCCGACGGCCGGATCACCGGCGTCGAGCAGCGGGCCGACCGGGCCGTCCTCGGCGACATGACGATCGAGATCGTGGACTGATCCGGCCTCGCTCAGATCTGGGCCCGCTCAAGATCTGGGCCCGCTCAGATCTGGGCCAGGCTGCCCTCGTACATCTTCTCGATCTGGTCCTTGAAGTTGGTCTCGACGCTGCGCCGCTTGATCTTCATCGACGGGGTGACCTCGCCGGCCTCGATGCTCAGGTCGCGCGGGAGGATCGAGAACTTCTTGATCGTCTCCCAGCGGTTGAGCTTGCCGTTGAGCTCCTTGACGTAGCCCTCGATGAGCTCGCGCGTCTGCGGCGCGGCGCAGATCTCGGCGTAGCTCCGGCCGGCCAGCGGCCCGCTCGCCCAGCCCATGATCGAGTCTTCGTCGAGGGTGATCAGCATGGTCACGAAGTTGCGGGCCTGGCCGACCACGATCGCCTGCGACGTGTAGGGACAGACCGCCTTGAACATGCCCTCGATCATGCTCGGCGCGATGTATTTGCCGCCGGACGTCTTGACCAGGTCTTTCTTGCGGTCGGTGATGCGCAGGAAGCCGTCCGCGTCGAGCTCGCCGATGTCGCCGGTGCGCAGGAAGCCGTCCTCGGTGAACGCCTCGGCGGTCTCCTTCGGCATGTCGTGGTAGCCGCGCATCACCGGCTTGCCGCGCAGCAGCACCTCGCCGTCGCTGTCGATGCGGCACTCGAGGTCGCCCAGCGGCTGCCCGACCGTCCCGATCTTGAATTGGCCGAGGCGGTTGACGAAGTTGGCCGCGCTCGACTCGGTCAGGCCGTAGCCTTCCAGGATCGGGAGGTTGGCGGCGGCGAAGAACTCGGCGATGTCGGGGCTGAGCGGCGCCGAGCCGCTGACCAGCACCCGCAGCCGGCCGCCGAGCCGGGCCTGGAGCTTGCTGAAGACCAGCTTCTCGGCCACCGCGTATTGCGCCTTGAGCAGGGCGCCGACCGGCTTGCCGGCCTGCTCGAGCGCGACCTTGCGCTTGCCGGTGGCGACCGCCCAGCCGAAGATCCTGGCCTTGGCCCCGCCGCCCCCGAGCGCGGTGGTGACGGTCTTGTTGTAGACCTTCTCGAAGATGCGGGGGGCGGCGCACATCAGCGTCGGGCGGACGACGCTGAGCATGTCGACCAGCCGGTCGACCCGGCCGTCGACGTACGTCGGGACGCCGACGTGCACGATGCCGCAGAGCAGCGTCTTGCCGAACGCGTGGGACAGCGGCAGCCACAGGTATTGCATGTCGGTCGCCTCGAAGATGCCGAGCGACTCCTGGGCCACGCCCTCCCAGGCCCAGGCGCCGTGCAGCAGCACGACGCCCTTGGGCCGCCCGGTGGTGCCCGAGGTGTAGATCAGGGTGGCCACGTTGTCGGGGCCGATGCCGGCGACGACCTCCTCGATCAGCTTCGGGTTCTGCCGCAGCGCCGCCTGGCCCCGCTCCTCGAGCTCGGCCAGCGTGATCTGCGGCGGCGTCGCGCCGGCGTCGGCCGGCCCGTCCATGAGCACGACGTGGGTGACGCTGGTGTCCACCCCGGCGATCTTGAGGGCCTGCCTCGGGTTCTCCGCGATCAGCACCTTGGAACCCGAGTTGGCGACGATGTACGACGCGTCGTCCGGCTCGGTGGTCGGATAGACCGTGGTCGTCGCGCCGCCCGCGCAGTTGATCGCCAGGTCGACCAGCACCCACTCGAGCCGGGTGTTGGCGAGGATGGCGACCCGGTCCTCCAGGCCGACGCCGAGTTCGCGCAGGCCGGCCGCCATCGCGGTGGCGCGCTCCCCGATCTGGCCCCAGGTCGACCAGACGAGCCCGGTGTCGTCGGCGTTGGGCACGGCGAACGCCTGACCGTTCGGAGTCGCCGCGACGCGCCGGTAGAACATGTCGGGGATCGAGCGGTAGGGAACGTCGAGTGCCATCGAGCGCCGCCTTCTCAAGCAGTTCTGGGGGATGTTGCGACTGTGTTACCGAAGAGTAATGGCCGCCGCACCGACAGGCCAGCCGGTCAATCCTATCGAGCCCGGATGTGGGCACGCGCGCATGTCACAACAGCCGGGCGCGATCGCCGGCCGGTTCGGACTATAAGGTCGGTTCCGTGGATCAAGAGGAGCAGCACCACGGTCGGCACCGCAAGCACGACGACGACGAGAAGGCCCGCGAGGTAGCGGAGTCGGTCGAGGCCGATCTCCCGCCGACCGAGCTGTCGGTCGAGGAGGACGCGGCCCGCGCCGCCGACCGGAACCGTTGAGTAACTGAACCGCTGGATTGACAGAACCGCTAGGCGATAACCGCCGGAGTGCGCCACGACGACCGGGCGGTCGCCCGGTCGAGGTCGTGGTGCACACCGGCTATCCGCCGCACGGCCTCGATGAGGTCGGACGGCGGCAGCGCGAACGGCAGCCGCAGAAAGCGTTCCAGCGTGCCGTCGAGCCCGAACCGCGGGCCGGGCGCCAGGCGTACGCCCACATCCTCGGCCGCCCGCGCGAGCGCACTCGACACCGGGCCGTCCAGTTCGGCCCAGAGCATCGTGCCGCCCGGCGGAACCGTGAACGTCCACTCCGGAAGCAGCGCCCGCAGGGTCTCGACCAGCGTGTCGCGCCGGTGCCGCAGCTCGGCCCGGCGGGCCGGCACGATCGTCGCCGCCTGACGCAGCAGCCGCACCGCGACCAGCTGCTCGAGCACCGGGCTGGCCATGTCGACCCCGACCCGGATCGCGGCCAGCCGCTGCACCATCGGCGCCGACGCCCGCACCCAGCCGATCCGCAGCCCACCCCAGTACGCCTTGCTCATCCCGCCGATCGACACCACCCGGGAGTGGCGGTCGAAGACGGCGACCGGCGGCGGCAGGACGGCGCCGTCGAGCGGAAGGTCCACGAAGGACTCGTCGGCCACCAGTTCGGTGCCGGCCGTGTGCGCGGTCGCGACCAGCCGCTCCCGGAGGGCCGCGTCCATCAGGTGGCCGGTCGGGTTCTGGAACTCCGGGATCACGTACGTCAGGCGGGGCCGCGTCTGCCGCAGCGCGCCGAGCAGCAGTTCCCCGTCCCAGCCGGTCGCCGTGTCCATGCCGTGGGTGTTGATGCGGGCCCGGCGGGCGGCCAGGGCGGCGAGGGCGTTGGGATAGGTCGGCGACTCGACCAGCACCGGCGCGCCGGCCGGCACCGAGAGCCGCAGCACCAGGTCGAGGGCCTGCTGGGTGCCCGAGGTGATGAGGATCTGCTCGGGCGAGGTGGCCACGCCGCGGGCGGTGAAGCCGGCGGCGACCGCCTCCCGCAGCTCGATCAGGCCGACCGGGTGATAGCCGGCGCTGCCCAGATAGCGCGGCAGGTCGTCGGCCGCCTCACGGGTCGCGGTGATCAGCTCGGGTGGCGCCGCCGAGGCGGCCACCCCCAGGTCGATCATGTCGAGGTCGTCGGGGGCCGCCCACAGCCCGGAGGTGGCGACCCGGTGCCCGTTCGGCAGGGCGGTCCAGCTGCCGGCGCCCCGGCGACTGGTCAGGTGGCCGCTCTCGCGCAGCGCCCGGTAGGCGGCGGACACGGTCGTGCGGCTCACGGCCAGTGACTCGGCGAGCTCGCGTTCGGCCGGGAGGCGTACGCCCAGGGGAAGCCGGCCGTCGGCGACCAGCCCTCGCACCGCCGCCGCCAGGGCGGCATAGTCCGGCCGGCGATGCCGGCCCGGCAAGGCATGCCATTGGCCCAGCAATCGGGTCAATTGGCTTCCACGCACCAGCGAAGTCACGTCCACCTCCCGCGAATTGGCACTTCAGCCTCGCACAATTGGCCCGCATGGTGGCAGTTATGAGGATCACGCGCCGCTTGGTGCAGCTTTTCGCCGGGCTCGTGCTCTACGGCGTCTCCATGGGCATGCTGGTCGAATCGCGGCTCGGACTCGACCCGTGGGACGTCTTCCACCAGGGCCTGTCGAAGGTGACCGGGCTCAGCTTCGGCCTCGTGGTGATCCTGACCGGCATCCCGGTCCTGCTGCTGTGGATTCCCCTGCGACAGCGGCCGGGCTTCGGCACGCTCGCCAACCTCGTCCTCGTCGGCCTGGTCGCCGACCGGGCGCTCGCGCTGCTGCCCGCCGGCACCACCTGGACCGCCCGCATCGGCTACCTGGCCGGCGGCATCGTGCTCAACGCGGCCGCGACCGGCCTCTACATCGGCAGCCGGTTCGGCCCCGGCCCGCGCGACGGCCTCATGACCGGCATCGTGGGCCGGTTCCCCCGGCTGTCGATCCGGCTGGTGCGCACCTGCATCGAGCTCACGGTGCTCAGCGCCGGCTTCCTGCTCGGCGGCACCGTCGGCGTCGGGACGGTGGCCTACGCACTGGGTATAGGACCGCTGGTCCAGCTCTTTCTGAGACTCTTCGACCTGCCGTCACAGGTCAGTGATCATCCCGACACATTCGCTTCCCGGTGACGCGGTCGCACGGCATCATTGCCGCATGGGGGCAGACGACGGCTGGCACTGGAACGACGCGTGGATCTTCGTGTCCGCGGTCATCGCCGAGCGCCTCGAACGCGACCGGGCCCTGCACGCCGCCCTCCCGGTGACCGGCGCCTCATTCGCCGACGTGCTGGCCGCCGCCGACTTCCTGCACCACGCCGTGCCGAGCCGCGACGAGCTCGAGTTCTCCATGCGCCGCCTGGCCGGGGCCGGCCTGCTCAGCGTCGAGGACGACCTGGTCGAGATCGCCCCGGCCGGCGAGCAGCTGTGGCGCACCCGCCCGTTCAGCGGCCTGTCGTCGGCCGTCATGACCCTGCAGGCCCAGCTCAACCGGGCCAGCGCGCCCGGCGACTGGGAGTGGACGCTCGACGAGCAGACCTACATGACCGCGCTCCGCGAATATCGCACGCGTCTCGCCGACGGGCGCTGATCTTTATCGGACCGGGTTGCCGGCCGCCCGCAGCGCGTCCTTGACCTCGCCGATCGTCAGGTCTCCGAAGTGGAAGACGCTGGCCGCCAGCACCGCGTCGGCCCCGGCCGCGACCGCCGGCGGGAAATGCCCGACCACACCGGCCCCGCCGCTGGCGATCACCGGGATGTCGACCACCGCCCGCACCGCCTCGATCAGCTCGAGGTCGAAACCGGCCTTGGTGCCGTCGGCGTCCATCGAGTTGAGCAGGATCTCACCCGCCCCCAGCTCGGCCACCGTCCGGGCCCACTCGATCGCGTCGAGGCCCGCACTCCGCCGGCCGCCGTGCGTGGTCACCTCCCAGCCGCTGGGCTGGGCGGCCGACCGGCGCACATCCAGCGACAACACCAGCACCTGATTGCCGAACCGCGCCGCGATCTCCCGGATCAGCTCCGGCCGCGTGATCGCCGCCGTGTTGACCCCCACCTTGTCGGCCCCGGCCCGCAACAGCACGTCGACATCCTCGACCGACCGCACCCCGCCCCCCACGGTCAGCGGGATGAACACCGACTCGGCCGTCCGCCGCACCACGTCGAGCATCGTGCCCCGGTCGTCCGACGACGCGGTCACGTCGAGGAACGTCAGCTCGTCGGCCCCGGCCGCGTCGTAGGCCGCCGCCAGCTCGACCGGATCCCCGGCATCCCGCAGATCGACGAAGTTGACACCCTTGACCACCCGGCCCGCGTCCACGTCCAGACACGGAATCACCCGCACCGCCACCGTCATGCCGTCCACCCTAGTCAGCCGTTCCCGCCCTCAACCGTTCTCAGACCGCCGCGGCCAGCGCCTCCAGCGCCTCCCGCACGGTGAACGCCCCGGCATAGAGCGCCTTCCCCGCGATCACCCCGTCGACCCCGATCGGCTCCAGCGCCGCCAGCGCGCGCAGATCATCCAGCGTGGACACCCCGCCGCTCGCGATGATCGGCCGGTCGGTGGCCGCGCAGACCTCGCGCAGCAGCTCGAGGTTGGGCCCGCGCATCATCCCGTCCTTGGTGATGTCGGTGACCACGTAACGGGACGCCCCCGCCTTGTCGAGCCGGGCCAGCACATCGAACAGGTCGCCGCCGTCGCGGGTCCAGCCGCGGGCCGAGAGCGTACGCCCGCGCACGTCCAGCCCGATCGCCACGCGCTCGCCGTACTCCCCCACCACCCGGTCGCACCACGCCGGGTCCTCCAGGGCGGCCGTGCCGATGTTGACCCGGGCCGCCCCGGTGGCCAGCGCCGCGGTCAGCGACGCGTCGTCGCGGATGCCGCCGGACAACTCCACCTTGACGTCGAGCCGCCCGACCACGTCGGCGAGCAGCGCCGCGTTCGAGCCCCGCCCGAACGCCGCGTCCAGGTCGACCAGGTGCACCCAGTCGGCGCCGTCGTTCTGCCAGGCCAGCGCCGCCTCGAGCGGGTCGCCGTAGGACGTCTCGGAACCGGCCGCGCCCTGCACCAGGCGCACGGCCTGGCCATCGGCGACGTCGACGGCCGGAAGCAAGGACAAGGTCACGGGAACTCCCCTTCAGGAACGCTTGCCGAGCACCAGAACAACCAGCGCCGGCACGGCGATAACAATCATGGCGGTCAGGACGATGCGGAGCGGAACGTCGGGCACCAGCAGCCACACCGCGATCGCGGCGACCAGCGGCACCACGACGATGCCGATCCGCTGCGGGCGGCTGCGCCGGTGCAGGCGCCCCGCACTGCCCAGGGGCCGCGGGCGGAGACGGCGCACCAGAACACGACGACGCTGCCGCCGCGCGACCTTCCGGGCGCGGGCGGCCTTCTCCTTCTCCAGCACGGCGAGCCGCTCGGCGCGCCGCCGCGCCCGTTCCTTGGACATCGGCGATCAGAGCCCGGCGACCCAGTTGCGGAGCAGCCCGAACCCGGCGTCGGCACTCTTCTCGGGATGGAACTGGGCCGCGCTCAGCGCACCCATCTCGACCACGGCGGCGAACGGCTCGTCATGGGTCGCCGTGGTCACCCGGGCGCCGGCCCGGTGCAGGGCGAAAAGATCAGAGGCACCGTACGAGTGGACGAAGTAGAACCGGGCGTCGTCCGGCAACCCGTCGAGCAGCACCGAACCGTCGGCCGGCGCGACCGTGTTCCACCCCATGTGCGGGATGCGCTCGGCGGTCAGCCGGGTCACCGCGCCGGGCAGCAGACCGAGGCCCTTGGTCTCGACACCGTGCTCGACCCCGGTCTCGAACAGGATCTGCATGCCCACGCAGATGCCGAGCACCGGCCGGCCTTCGGCCACCCGTCGTGCGATCACCGGTCCGGCGCCGAGCCGTTCCATCCCGGCCATACAGGCCGCGTACGCGCCGACGCCCGGCACCACAAGCCCGTCGGCCGCGGCCGCCGCCCGCAGGTCACTCGTGACCGTCACGTCGGCGCCGGTGCGCGCGACCGCCCGCTCGGCCGAGCGCAGATTGCCGGAGCCGTAGTCGAGAACCACGATCCGCGGGGCCGGACCGGTCATGCCGCTCATCCGGGGAGGATCCAGGCCACCCCGCCCGCGACGGCGAGAGCGGCGAGCACGCCGACCACACCCACGCTGAACCTGGTGGCACCCGACTTGACCAGCTGCACGGTCCCGCCGACCAGGAAGCCGGCGACGATGAAGAGCAGAATCCCGATCACAGCACACCCTTCGTCGACGGCAGCTGGCCGGCGTTGCGGGGATCGATCTCGACCGCCTCGCGCAGCGCCCGCGAGAACGCCTTGAACTGGGCCTCGACCACGTGGTGAGCGTCCGGTCCGGACCCGTCGCGGGCCGCCCGCAGCACGCTGACGTGCAGGGTCAGCCGGGCCGCGAACCCGAACGACTCGAAGATGTGCCGGGTCATGCTGGTCGGATAGACCGGCCCGATGTACGGCGCGAGCTGCGGCTCGTCGTGCACCACGTAGGGCCGGCCGGACAGGTCGACGGCCGCCCGGCAGAGCACCTCGTCCATCGGGATCGTGGCCGACCCGTACCGCCGGATGCCCTTCTTGTCGCCGAGCGCCTGCGCGAAGGCCTCGCCGAGGGCGATGGCCGTGTCCTCCATGGTGTGATGCGCGTCGATCTCGAGGTCGCCCTCGGTGCGCACCGTCAGGTCGAACCCGCCGTGCTTGGCCAGCTGGTTGAGCATGTGGTCGTAGAAGCCGACGCCGGTCGCCAGGTCGCCCTGGCCGGTGCCGTCGAGGTCGATCTCGACGAGCACCTTGGTCTCCTTGGTGACGCGGTCGATCCGCGCGGTCCGACTCATCGCAAACCTTCCAGGAACGCGTCTGTCTCTTCGGGAGTGCCGGCGGTGACCCGCAGCCAGCCCGGCAGGCCGACGTCGCGGATCAGCACGCCGCGGTCCAGCAGCCTCTGCCAGACCACCTTCTGATCGCCGCCGACCTCGAACAACACGAAGTTGGCGTCGCTGTCGGCGACCCGGTAGCCCCGCTCGCGCAGCGTCCCGACGATGCGGTCCCGCTGCTGTTTGATCGCCTCGACGGTCGCGAGCAGCGCGGCCCGGTGCGCGATCGCCGCGCGCGCGGCCGCCTGGGTCAGGCTGCTCAAGTGGTATGGCAGGCGGACCAGCTGGACGGCGTCGACGACGGCCGGGTGCGCCGCGAAATATCCCAGCCGGCCGCCGGCGAACCCGAACGCCTTGCTCATCGTGCGGGTGACCACCAGCCGGGGGTGCTCGGGCAGCAGGGCCAGCGCGCTCGGCGTGCCCTCCCGGGCGAACTCCGCGTACGCCTCGTCGACGACCACCATGCCGCGCGCCGTGTCGAGGACCGCGGTGACCACCTCCGGGTCGAGCGCGGTGCCGGTCGGATTGTTGGGCGAACAGAGGAACACCAGGTCGGGGTCGTGCCGCTCGATCTCATCCCGGGCCGCCCCGGGCGCGAGCCCGAAGTCGGCGTCCCGCAGCGCGCCGATCCACCGGGTGCCGGCGCCCTGGGCGAGCAGCGGATGCATCGAATACGACGGGCCGAAACCGATCGCCGACCGGCCCGGGCCGCCGAACGCCTGCAACAGTTGCTGCTGCACCTCGTTCGACCCGTTGGCCGCCCACAGGTTGGCCGTGGTCAGCCCGTGACCCAGGTAGTCGGCCAGGTCGGCGCGCAGGGCCACCGCGTCGCGGTCCGGGTAGCGGTTGAGGTCCTTCACCTCGGCCGCGACCGCCTTGACGATCGCGTCGGCCACCTCGCCGGGCAACTCGTACGAGTTCTCGTTCGTGTTCAACCGCACCGGGACGTCGAGCTGCGGCGCCCCGTACGGCGTCTGGCCCCGCAGGTCGTCGCGGATCGGCAGGTCGTCGATCGTCGTCACCTCGCGAACCTCGCCTTCACGGCGTCGCCGTGCGCCGGCAGGTCCTCGGCGTTGGCCAGCGCGACCACGTGCCCGGCCACGTCTTCCAGGGCCGCCTCGTCGTATTCGACGACGTGGATGCCGCGCAGGAACGACTGCACCGACAGGCCGGACGAATGCCGCGCACAACCGGCGGTCGGCAGCACGTGGTTGGACCCGGCCGCATAGTCACCGAGCGACACCGGCGACCACGCGCCGACGAAGATCGCGCCGGCGTTGCGTACGCGCATGGCCCACTGGCGCGCGTCGCGCGCCTGGATCTCGAGGTGCTCGGCCGCGTATGCGTCGACGACCTTCAGCCCCTGCTCCAGGTCGTCGACGAGGACGACGCCGGACTGCGGGCCAGTGAGCGCGGTGCGCACCCGCCCCTCGTGCTTGGTGGTCGCGACCTGCTTCGCGAGCTCGGCCTCGACTGCCTCCACCAGCGCCTCGGAGTCGGTGACCAGCACGCTCGCGGCCAGCGGGTCGTGCTCGGCCTGGCTGATCAGGTCGGCCGCGACGTGCCGCGGGTCGGCCGTCTCGTCGGCCAGGACCGCGATCTCGGTCGGCCCGGCCTCGGCGTCGATGCCGACCGTGCCCTGCAGCAGCCGCTTGGCCGCGGTCACCCAGATGTTGCCCGGCCCGGTGATGACGTCGACCGGCTCACAATGATCAATGTCGACGACACCGACTGGGCTTTCCGCCGCGGCGCGGCCGCGCGAGCCGTACCCCAGCATCGCGACCGCCTGCGCGCCGCCCACGCCGTAGACCTCGTCGACGCCGAGCAGCGCACACGCCGCGAGCACCCGCTGGTCGGGCAGCCCGTCGTTGTCGGCCTGCGGCGGGCTGGCCACGACCAGGCCCTCGACGCCGGCCTCCTGGGCGGGCACCACGTTCATGACCACGGTGGACGGATAGACCGCCAGACCGCCGGGCACGTAAAGGCCGACCCGGGCGACCGGCACCCACCGCTCGGTCACCGTGCCGCCGTCGACCACCTGGGTCGTCACGTCGGTGCGGCGCTGGTCGGCGTGCACCTTACGGGCCCGCCGGATCGACTCGAGCAGGGCGTTTCGCACGTCCTCATCGAGCGTCTCCGCGGCCCGGGCGATCGCCTCGGCGGGCACCCGCAGCCGCTCCAGCTTCACCCCGTCGAACCGCTCGGTCGCCTCGGCGATCGCGCTGAATCCATGCTGATGAACCGCCTCGACGACCGGGCGGATCCGCTCGACGGCCTGCGAGACGTCGAGCTGGGCACGGGGCAGCAGGCCGCGCGGGTCCCGACGGGAGCCGCGCAGGTCAGTCCGATTCAGCACCCGGCAATTCTAGGCTTCGACGTCGCACGATTTTCCGGGCGGCACCGCGACGCCCAGGGCGTGGGATGGTGATCACCCGTACGCCCCCGGTCACCACGGGTTGACCAAGGTCAGCCGCCCGATAGGCTGGACCCGTGAGCGCGCGGCTACCAGTGTTCCCCCTGGGTATGGTGCTGTTCCCCGGCCTGGTGCTGCCCCTGCACATCTTCGAGGAACGCTACCGCGCACTGGTCCGCGAGCTGGTGTCGAGCCCCGTCGATGGCCCCCACGAGTTCGGCGTGGTCACGCTGCGCCGGGGCGCCGAAGCACCGGCCCCCGACGCCGACGACGACCAGCCGGCGGCACCCCCCGCCCCGGTCGGCGCCGACGACCTCTACCCGGTGGGCTGCACCGCCGAACTGCGCCAGGTCACCGAGCTGCCCGACGGCCGCTTCGACATCATGACGGTCGGCCGCCGCCGCTTCTCGATCCGCGACGTCGCCCAGGGCGACGAGCCCTACCTGACCGCCGACGTCGAATGGCTCCCCGACGAAACCACCGACCCCACGGCCGAAAACCTGGCGCCGCGCGCGCTGGCCGCCTTCCGCACCTACCTCGACCTGCTGCGCCCCGACACCGAGGTCCTCGACGCGGTCCCGGCCGACCCCACCGTCCTCTCCCACCTGATCGCCGCGACCGCCCAGCTGACCACCGAGGAACGCCAGTCGCTGCTGGCCGCCCCCGACACGGCCAGCCGCCTCCGCGCCGAACTCAAACTCCTCAACCGCGAGGCGGGCCTGCTCGCGCGCGTACGCGCCGTACCCGTCCCGCTCTCCGACCTGGCCCGCCCGGCCAGCCCCAACTAATTCCCAGCCTGCGTTGAGCGGCCGCGGAGGACGCTCGGCGGCCCGACCTGGCAGGATCGAGGGGTGAATCCGAGTCAGGAGCCGGCCCCGCCGCACCGCCCCGACCCCACGGCCCCTCCCGCGCCCGGCGACACCGCCCGGCCCGCCCCCGCCGGCGCCGTCCACGCGGACCCGACCGACGCAGGGCCGGCCGCCGCAGAGCCGACCGCCGCAGAGCCGACCGCCGCAGGGCCGACCGCCGCAGGGCCGACCGGAGCAGGCCCGACCGACGGGGACCGGACCGGCGCAGGCCCAGCCACCTCGGAGCCGACCGACGCGAGCCCGGCCGCTGCAGGCCCGACCGGCGCGGGCACAACCGGCGCGGGCACAACCGGCGCGGAGTCGATCGGCGCCGAGCCGACCGGCGCAGGGACAACCGGCGCGGAGTCGACAGGGGCCGGCCCGACGGGCGCCGGCGCGGGCCCGGCCGGCGCCGGGTCAACCGGCGCAACGCCGGCCGACGCAGGACCGGCCGACGCGGGAGCAGCGGATGCAGGCCCGGCCGGCGCCGGTGAGCCGGCGCCGAGCCCGTGGGCAGCCGGCTTCCAAGGTGACGCCGGTTACGGTCTTGCCGACCCCACCGGGCCCGGCGAGCCCTACGATCCGGCCGCCCACGGCTACCCGGACCCCTGGGAGGAGTCCCGCCCCAGCCGCCGCCCGTGGCGCCGCACGGCGCTGGTCGCCGTCCTGACCGGTGTGGCCGTCCTCATCCTGGGTGGCCCGCTCGGCCTGCTCTGGCATTGGCTGGCGCCCAGCGTGCCGGTCCTCGACGCCGGCTCCAACGGCATCGTCGTCAACGACCCGTCGCCGGAGGAGTACATCGCCGCCGACGGGTGGTACACCTTGCTGGCCCTGGGCTTTGGCCTGGTCGTAGCCGTCGTCGCCTGGCAGGTGATGCGCAAGGACCGCGGCCCGTTCCTGCTTCTGGGGGTCGTCCTGGGCACCTTCGGGGCGGGTTATCTGGTTGGCCCGTGGATCGGCGGCCTGGTCGGGCGGGGCGGTTACCACCACTGGCAGGAGACCGCCGTGCAGGGAGCGACCTATCTGGCGCCGCCCCAGGTCCATTCCGTAGGTCCCCGCCTGGTCGCCGCGTTCGCCGCCGCGATAGTCCTGACTCTTCTCGCCGGCTGGTCGAATGACCCTGATCTCGATGCGCCCGGTGCGAAGCCGGGCCATGGGGCTAATCAGCTGTCTGAAATTTGAGGACCCCTGGGGGCTCTGCCCCCAGACCCCGGCCTCCGCTCGGAGATGCCTGCGCGATCTTGGGGTGGGTGTTGGGCTTGGCTGAGCGCCTTGCCCCGGGCGGAGCGAATCATGCCGACGCGAGGAGATCACCCAACCTGGGCCCGGCATTGGCCTACGGCTAACAAACCCTAAGCGGCCCACAAGCCCAAGCGGCCGCACGCAAGCTGAAAAGACCCCGGCCCTCGCCACCGCAACCGGCAAAGCCCGGCCCGACCCACCCACCACCCCCGGCCTGCCCAGGATGTGGTCTCGCAACCGGCGCGGCACAACCCCCCAGCCCCGCGCCCACCCCGGCCTGCCCGCCGAACCGTCTATCCGGAGACCACTGACCGCAAGGGCACAGCTGACCGCACCGGGACCGCCCGGCGAAAAGACAGCTCCTGGCAGCAGAAACCCAAGTCCCAGGCCAAATCTGCTGACCAAAAGTACGCAAGGAATTCGGGGCGAGGGTGACCAAGAACGAA
>NZ_JBFBAD010000049.1:0-74783 GCF_040682075.1 Actinoplanes sp. NPDC051411
GCCTGCCGGCCCGCTCGCCTGCCGGCCCGCTCGCCTGCCGGCCCGCTCGCCTGCCCGCCTGCTTGCCGCGTGGCCGCCCGCCCGGGTGCCTGCCCGCCCGCGCGCCTGTCCGCCTGCGCGCGCTCGATTCTTGGCCGCCTGCGCGCCAGGGCGACCTTGCCTCCGTCTTCCCTGCGTGCGGCCCGTCGACGTGGCCGGTCTGCGTGGCCGGTCGTCTACTTGCCTGGGCGCCTTTCTGAATCGTCCACGTTGCCCGCCCACCTCTTCTGCCATCCACGCCTCCGGCCCCCACCCCGGCACTGGGTGGGGACGATTCAAGCGGTGGGGTGCGACATTTTCGGGCCGTCGTCCACATCTCCCCGCCGCGATCGGAGGGCGCGGTTAGCGACGCTGTGTCGCCGACCCCCGTCCACAGCCGCCCATCCAATCAGCGGCGTCGGCGCGGGATCCGGCCGCTGGGCGGAAAATGTCCCTCGGCCCGGCGGCGACAGCGTGGCGTCCGGAGATGCTCTGACGGCGCGGCCCCGCGGCCGGCCCGGGCTCGAGCCAATCGGTGCCGCCGCGGGGGAGTACTTAAGCCGTGGACATGCAGCAACTTGCATTGGGCATTCAGATGAATCCGCGCGGTTTCGACCAGGGGCCGCCGGGACTGTGACCGCCGGGTGCACAGCAGCGGCGCCCCCCGGGCTGGAGGGGGCGCCGCCGCCTGATACCGGGACCTACTGGTTGAGGGTGCAGGGGGCCGTGCCCTCGACGTTCAGGTCCGGCCGGGATGCGTTCCGGCCGATCGCCGTGGCGATCCGGTTGATGGTGGAGACCCGCTTGTCCGTCAGCGGGCCGAGGATGGCGTTCTGGATGAAGTTGGGGCCGCCCTGGCCGACCGTGCTGGCCAGGCGCGCGTTCGCCTCGGTGATCTGGGTTTGCAGGAGGGTGAGGTTTTTCTGGACCTCGGCCTGCGCCTGGGCCGGGATCGACGGCAGGCCGGTCAGCTCGGGGCAGTTCACGGTCGGGGCGGCGGCGGTTTGGTTGCCCCCGGTCTGGTGGCTTCCGGTCTGGTTTCCGGCGGTGGCCACGGCGGTCGGTTCCGGGGTGGTGACCGTGCCGCTGTCACCGACCGTGCAGGTGCCGAGGCCCTGCTCGTCGAGGCTCGGTTTGGCGGCGTGCCGGCCGATCGAGATCGCGATGCGGTCGATCGTGGAGACCCGCTTGTCTTTCAGTGGGCCGAGGATGGCGTTCTGCACGAAGTTGGGGCCGCCCTGGCCGGCCGAGCCGGCCAGGCGCTTGTCGGCCTCGGCGATCTGGGTGTTGAGGAGGGTGAGGTTGCGTTCGACTTCGGCCTGCGATGCGGCCGGGATGGCCGGGAGCTTGTCGGCCACGCTCGGACAGGAGATCGTCCCGGCGGCGGCCGCTGCCGCGTCGGCCGCCGCGGTCGGTACGCTCGTGGGCTCGCTCGCCGAGGCGGCGCCGCCGGTGTTCACGTTGCAGCCGGCGAGCGCGTTTTCGTCGAGGCTGGGTTTGGCGGCGTGCCGGCCGATCGAGATCGCGATGCGGTCGATCGTGGAGACTCGCTTGTCTTTCAGCGGGCCGAGGATGGCGTTCTGCACGAAGTTGGGGCCGCCCTGACCGGTCGAGGTCTTCAGGCGGTTGTTGGCTTCGGCAATCTGGGTGTTGAGCAGCGCGAGGTTGCGTTCGACCTCGGCCTGCGACTGGGCCGGCACGGCGGGCAACGCTTCGGCGACCCCGGGACAGACGATCGTGGGGACGGTAGACTCACTGGCCGACGCCACGCCGAGGCCGACGCCGACGATGGTCACCGCGACCGCCGCGACGCCGGCGATCTGCCAGCGTCGCCCCTTCCGGAGGCCGGCCAGCCGGCCCGGCCGCCGATACGCGTTGGAACGGGTTCGATACATGGACCTGTGCCTTCCTGGGGGACCGCGAGCGCTCGGTCGTTCCGCGCTCTCACCCGGGCTTACGGGAGCGCTCCCACGAGAGGATCAGGTTCTAAGGAATTCTTAAGGCTCGGACCACAACCGGCCGGTCGGAAGGTCCTTCAGCAGCGGTGTCGAGGCGTGCAGGATGTCGAAGGCGGTCGCGTTCTGTGGCAGCCCAGACGGCCGCGTCGCCCAGAGCGTGAAGCGCACGACCTCCCAGGTGGCGGGGTCGACGGCGATGGCTTCACAGTGGATGCCGGAGGTCGCCGACAGGTCGGGGGCGGGCTCGACGTCGGGGGCCAGCCGCGTGACGGCCCGCGTCGCGAAGACGGGGGTGGAGCCGAAATCCGGCCCGGTGTGGAAGGCGGCACCGACCCAGTGGCGCACCGGCGGGCGCCCGAAGTCGGTGGTGATCGACCGGAACGGGCCGTAGAGGAACTTGTTCATCCCGGCCGGGTCGCGCCACAGATAGAACGGCGCGTAGGCGTTGACCGTCGAGCCGTATCGCCCGGCCCGGCGCACCGCGTACGCCTTGAGCCCGAGGTGCGGGAAGTCGTCGGTGAACGAGCCCTTGGCGGCCACCCGCTTCTCGATGATCCCCATGTCGTAGTCGAGCGGCAGGCCGATCTCGTACTGCATCACGTGCACGGTTGATCCCCCAGTGATTCGAGCAGTTCGGCCAGCCCTTCGGTGGCGTCGGCGAAGGGCTAGGGGTCGCCGGCCGAGCGGGCGAGCACGTAGCCGCCCTGCACGGTGGCGACGATCGTGGCGGCGAGGGCGGCCGCGTCGACCCGATCGCCGAAGGCGGCCGCGACGAGTTCGGCCAGCCGGCCGCGCAGCCAGGTGAAGGTCTCGTCGAGCGGGGCGCGCAGGGCCGCGTCGGCGATCACGTCCGGGTCGGCGGCGTGCCGGCCGACCGGGCATCCGCGGAGCGCGTCGCGCTCCCGGCGGAGGTACGCCACCAGGCGCTCGAGTGCCGTGCCGGGACCGCTGAGCAGTTCCTCGGCCCGGGCCCGCTCGACCTCGGCGGTGCGCTGGAGGGCGGCCCGCGCGAGGTCGGCCTTACTTGCGAAGTGGTGGTACATGCTGCCCTGGCCGGCGCCGGCCCGATCCTGGATCGCGCGCGGGCTCGTCGCCGTGTAGCCCCGCTCCCACAGCAGTTCCTGGGTGCTGGCCACCAGACGTTCGCGAGCGTCCACGGCCCGGAGTGTACATACCAGTAGGTACAACCGCGGGGAGGGGCGCGTCCGTCGCGCGTCCCTCCCCGCGGGAGAAAGGCGGCGGGCCCGTGTTGCCGAGGAGAGGCGGGCCCGCCGCGGTCCGTTACGAGCAGGCGGCCGAGCCGAGCTTCACCGAGGCGGGCGTGCTCGCCGTCCCGTTCGCGGTGAAGCCGATCGTCACCGACGCGCCGGCGGCCAACGAGGACGCGTAGGACGGCCCGGCCGCGGTCACCGTCGTCCCGCTCTGGGCCACGGTCGCGTTCCAGCCGCTGCCCAGCGTCACTCCGGACGGCCAGGTCCAGGTCACCTGCCACGGGTTGACCGCCGCGCTGCCGGTGTTCTTGACCGTCACCGAGCCCTGGAATCCGCCCTGCCAGGCGTTGTCCTGCTGGTAGGTCACCGTGCAGCCGCCGGTGGCGGGCGGCGGCGTGGTGCCTCCGCCGCCGGGCGGGGGCGTGGTCGAGCCGCCGCCGTTCGGCACCGGCGCGATCAGGTACGGCTGGAGGATCGACTGCTTGGCCTGGTTGACCGTGGTCCAGTCGTCGCCCACGATGCCGCCGGTGTCGCCCGAGTCCGGGTTCCACGACCAGTACGTGAACGACATCCCGTTGACGCCCGAGCCCATGTACGCCATCAGGTTCTGCAGCCACACCTTGTCGATGTCGCTCTGCAGCGTGGTCCCGAACTCACCGACCATGATCGGGGCGATGTTCTGCTTGTAGAGGTAGCCCCAGTAGTTGTCCCAGATCGCCGGCATGTTCGCCGGGTAGGACGGGTCGTCGAACCAGGTCTGGTGGTACACCGAAGTCGCGTACTCGTGCGGGGAGTAGACGACCCGGTTGGCCACCGACAGTTCGACCGGCTGCGCGCCCGCCTTCGACAGGTTGCCGCCCCACCAGCCGCAGTTCTCGTCGTTGCTGGTGTCGTTGTCCCACACGTTGTTCTCGCCGCCGCTCGGGCAGCTGACGCCCTCGACGAAGATCAGCCAGTTCGGCTGCACCGAGAGGATCGCGTTGCCGGCCCGCTCGGCGGCCAGCCGCCAGTCGCGGGCCTGGTCGCCGCAGCCCCAGCAGGCTCCGGTCGAGTTGGGCTTGGTGCCCTCGGCGTGCGGCTCGTTGTGCAGGTCGGCGCCGATCACCGTGGTGTTGCCCGCGTAGCGCCGGGCGAGCATCTGCCAGTCCGCGATCCAGGTGCTCTCCGGGACCGCCGGCGTGTACCAGAGCGCGGTCTGCTGGGCGGTCGTCGGGCGGTGCCGGTCGAGGATGACCCGCATGCCCTTGCTGCCCATGTAGTTGATGACCTGGTCGAGGATCTGCAACGGCGAGAGGCCGACCAGATCGGGATTGGTGTTGGTGTTGATGCTGGTGGCGATCGCGTTCGACTTGAGCGCGTCGTCCGAGAACGGGATCCGCACCGTGTTGTAGCCGAGCGAGGCCATCTGGTCGATCATGTTGCGCCACGGGTTGCTCGCCCAGAGGCCGTGGAAGGTCTTGTTGTCGGTCTCCATGCCGAACCAGTTGAGGCCGGTCAGCCGGACCGTCGCGCCGGTGCTGTCGACGATCTTGTTGCCGTTGGTGTGCAGGTAGCCGGTGCCGGTTCCGCCGGTGGCGGCGGAAGCGGTGCCCGGTATGCCGGTAATGAGGGCCGCGGCGGTGGCGACCGCGGCTAGCCCGCCGATCAGGGCGGACAGACGTCTGCGGGACATAGGACTCCTTCGGGGACGGAAGCTCATCGTGACATGGGAGCGCTCCCATCACAAGGCATCACCGTCGATGTATAAGTGCTGTTACATTGGCGGCATGGACCTGCTCGACAGCAGCTACTGGCACAACATCCACGCCGTGCTCGGCGCGATCGACCAGGACATCGCCGGCCTCTACACCGAGGCCGGCATCGAGGGCGTGCGCACCCGCTTCGTCGGCCCGCTGATCAGCATCAACCGGCTCGGCCCGATGACGATCCGCCAACTCGCCGACCGCTGGGACGTCTCGCATTCGGCGATGAGCCAGACCGTGGCCGCCATGCGCACGGCCGGCCTGGTCGAGACCGCCGCGGCCGCTCCGGGCGACGACGCCCGCACCCGTCCCGTCCAGCTGACCGCACGTTCCCGCGAGCTGATCCCGTTTCTCGAGGCCGAGTGGCGGGCCACCGAGCTGACCGTGCGCCAGCTCGACGCCGAACTGCCGTACCCGCTGAGCCGCGTCGCCGACGACCTGGCCGCCCTGCTCGAGCGCCGGTCGTTCGCCGAGCGCCTTCGCGGAAACCTCCCGGCGTGAACGCGCTCGTCGACCTCCGCCCGTTGCGGGAGAACCGCACCTACCGGCGACTCTGGCTGGGCACGACCGCGTCCGGTTTCGGCGGCCAGTTCAGCGGGTTCGCGACGATCTACTACGTCTGGCAGCGCACCCACAGCGCCGCCGTGGTCGGACTGGTCGGCCTCGCCGTGGCCGTTCCGCTGATCGTCCTCGCGCTGGCCGGCAGCGCCTTCGTCGACCACGTCGACCGTCGCCGTCTGGCGGTCGCCTGCACCTGGGTCCAGCTGCTCGTCTCGGCCGTGATGACCGCGGTCGCGTTCACCGACATGGGCGGCGTTCCCGCCATGCTGCTGCTGGTCGCCGTCTCCTCAGGCGCCTCGGCGCTGGGCAACCCGGCCCGCCAGACCTTCATGCCGGCGCTGCTGGCCGGCGAACGGCTGGCCGCCGGCCTCGCCCTCAACCACTCCTCGTTCCAGCTCGCCATGCTGCTCGGCCCGGCCGCGGCCGGCGGCCTCACCGCCGCGTTCGGCCTACCCTGGTGCTTCGCCTTCGACACGCTCACCTTCACCGCCGGGCTGATCGGCCTGACCGGCCTGCCGGCCGGCGTCACCGGCGGCAAGGGCCCGGCCGGCCTGGCCGCGGTCAAGGCCGGTCTCTCGTACGCGGCCCGCACCCCACAGGTGCGCGGCGCCCTCCTGGCCGATCTCGCCGCCACCGTGTTCGCGATGCCGTTCGCCCTGTTCCCGGTCATCAACACCGAGCACTTCGGCGGCCGCCCCGAGGTCCTCGGCCTGTTCACCACCGCCGTGGCCGTCGGCGGCGTAACCGCATCGGTCCTCTCCGGCCTGGCCACGCGCCGTCGCCGCCCCGGAGTCGTCCTGCTGACCTGCGGCTCGGTCTGGGCAGTATCGCTGGGATGGGCCGGCACAGTGACCCACCTGCCCGCGGTGCTGGCCCTGCTGGCCTGCGCGGGAGCGGCCGACACCTGGGCCGTGGTCTCCCGCGGCACGGTCGTCCAGACCGTCACCCCCGACGCCTACCGGGGCCGGGTGTCCTCGTTGGAGTTCGTCGCCGGAGCGGCCGGCCCCCAGTTGGGCAACCTGCGCGCGGGACTGGTCGCCGCGGCCACGTCCGGGGGAGCGGCGCTGGCCATCGGCGGTCTGACGAGCGTGGCCGCAACCGCCCTGATCGCCGTCACGACACCGGCGCTGCGCAAATTCGCCGTCGACCAGTGAGCGCGCCAGTCTCCGGCCGGCGGCCGGGGACGGCCTGGAGTCGCGATCGGGCCGGCCGCGCCAGCCGCCGCAGGCGGGGTTCGGCCCTCGGTGCGTTTGGGAGGAGGCACGAGGCGTACTTCAGCCGAGCGAAACCCATCGCTCAGCGCAAGCGAAGCCCGGGGGTTCAGGCCGAGCCGCGGACGACCAGGCGGGTGCTGAGGATGACCTCGTTGTCGCCGGTCTCGTCGCCGTCGAGTTTGGCCAGCAGGAGGCGTACGACCTCGCGGCCCATCTCGGCGATCGGCTGGTCGACGCTGGTCAGGGGCGGGTCGGTGTGGCGGGCGATGACCGAGTCGTCGAAGCCGATCAGCGAGACGTCGTCGGGGACGCGGCGGCCGTGCTGGCGCAGCACCCGCAGGGCGCCGACCGCCATCATGTCGGAGGCCGCGAAGACCGCGTCGACGTCGGGGTGGAACTCGAGCAGCCGCTGCATCGCGGCGGCGCCGCTCTCCTCGCTGAAGTCGCCGAACGCGACCGGGCCGTCGCCGACGACGTCGCGATAACCGTCGAGCCGGGCGATGCCGGCCGCCATGTCGAGGGGCCCGGTGATCGCCGCGATCCGGCGCCGGCCCTGTCGTTGCAGGTAGGCGACCGCCTCGCGTGCCCCACCCCGGTTGTCGGCGTCGACGAACGTGCCCCGCTCGGCGTAGGTCGGCCGCCCGACCCGCACCGTGGCGACCCCGCGCTCCTCGAGCAGCGACGGCAGCGGGTCGTCGCCGTGCACCGACAGCAGCAGTGCGCCGTCGACATGCTGGCGGGTCAGGTAGCCCTCGAGCGTGCGGCGCTCCTCCGGCGACTGCCCGATCATCAGGACCATCTGCAGGTTGCGAGCCACCAGCACCGACGACACCGCCTGCACGATGCGCCCGAAGAACGGCTCGGCGAAGAACCGCTCACCCGACTCGAAAATGACCAGCGCGATCGAGTCGGTCCGCTGCGTGACCAGGGCGCGAGCGGCCCGGTTGGGCACATAACCGAGCTCGGCGATGGCGTCCTCGACCGCCTGCTTCGCCCGGGGGCTGACCTGCGCCGATCCGTTCACCACCCGGGAGACCGTGCCGCGCCCGACGCCGGCCCGCAGGGCCACCTCTTCCAGCGTCGGTCGCCCGCTGGCCCGGTTTCGCTCCGTCGTCATGGCGTCGCACCTCCTCTGCGCGATCGGAGGTCGCGCCCGACACAAAGTACCTGTCATGCGCGGCCCGCACGGCCCGCGCTCGACACAAAGTACCTGCATCACGCCGCCCAAAGCATGATCACTTTGCGCCCATGCCCCACTGACCCGATATAAAAGAGGGTCATTCGGGCGGTCGGCCGGCCTTTGCCGAGTACGCCTTTTCGGCTCCCACAGAAGCACACTGCCGGTACTCCGCCTCCGGCGGCTGCCGCGGCCACCCGCCTGCAACAACAGGCCGTCCCCGGCCGCCGGCCAGGTGCGCGGACCGCACCCGCCGGTCGCCGTTCCCGGCCGAACTCGCCCGGTCGGCGGGTGAGCCGCGGCGTCCGGTGGCAGGTCGCCGGTGGCAGTCCGGCGACGTTTTCGAGCCGGTTTCCGAAAGGGGAAGTCGGGGGCTGTCCGTCGCGGGTGGCGACGGCGTCCGTTCCGGGTCTCCTCCCGTGCCCGTTCGCCGCGGCCGTTCCCGGCCGTTCCCGGCCGCGGCCGTGGCCATGCCCGCTCTTCTGGTCGGGCCGTTTCCGTGGCCTTGCCGGTCCCGCGCCCGTTGACTGATGCGGTCGGACGGCCGGCCTACGTGCCCGCCGCGCGGTCGAGGTCTTCGAGCCGCGACTGGAGAACCGCGGCCCCGGCCTGAGTCACGCCGTCCTCACCGACCCGGGTCTGAATCTTCTGCCGCAACGCCTGGACCTGGCCGGTCAGATCGGAACCCTGGGCGTTGGAGAGCGGCCCGAGCAGATTGAGCAGGTCCTGCGCCACGTCCTGCCGGATCTGCCCGGACGCCTCGCCGCCCTTGACCGCGTCCCGCATCCGGCTGACCGCATCGGCGAAGGTCAGGCTGGCTTTCGGGGACGGCCCGGTCGACGTCGGCGCCGCGCTGGTCGCGGCCGGAGTCGGGGCGGTGGCAGTCACGGTAGGCACCACCGGAGCCGTCGCCGCGGGCGGCACCGCGACATCGCGGTCGCTGTCCCGGTGAGTCCAGGTAAGGACGGCGAAGCCCCCGGCCAGCGCCGCCAGCACGACCGCGGCGACGATCCCGAAGACGGTCCGCCGCCGGGGAGACTCGACCATGTCGAGCGTGGCCGCCGAGGCGCGTCCGGTAGCGAAGTTCCGCGACCCGGCGCCAGCTTCCTGGCCGTCCGGCCGCCAGTCCCGGGCCTGGTCCCCATCGGTATAGGCGAAGGCCGACCGCGAAGATCCGCCCGGCGACCGACTCCCGGGCCGGCCGTAGGGCGCGCCCCCGTTGGACGATCCAGCCGGCACGGCACCGGCGAACCGGTCGTCGGCGGGCGTGTTCCGCCCCGATCCGGCCCGGCCGGACTCCGCCCTCGATGCGGCACCGACGCCCGCCGAACTCGGTGCTCCACTCCGCTCATCGCCGGCCCGGCGTGCCCCGCGCGCCGAACTCGGTGCCCCACTCCGCTCATCGCCGGCCCGGCGTGCCCCGCCCGCTTCGGTGTCGCCCGCTGATCCGCCGGTTTCCGGCTGAGCCCAGGGTTCGCCCTGACCGCCGGCCCGGATCTGGTCCGCTGATTCGCTCCGCCGGCCGGCCGCTCCCGGGTGGGCCGCGGATTCGTCCTGTCCGCCGACCGCTCCGAACTGGCGCGCCGGACCGCCCCGCGCGTCCGCTATACCGCCGGCTGCACCCCATCGGTCGGCCGAAACGCCGGCCGCGCGCACCAGGTTGCCGATCGCTCCGCTGGCGCCGACCCGCGGAGCAGGAGCGCCGTCCGCCTCCTGCCGTTCGCCCATCGATCCCGCCCGAGCGGCCCCACCGGCCTCGTGTTCGTCGCCGGTCGGGGCGGGCTGAGCCCCGGCGGCCCCGCGCACGGCAGGTTGAGCCGCCCTGACCGCCGTCGGTCCGTCGCCCGCTTGAGCTACCCCGCTAGCTTCCGGCCCGTTGCCCGCTTGCGCTGCTGGAGCTGCTGCGCCGGCCGCCAGTTCGTCGCCCGCTTGGGCCGATGGGACCGCCGCGCCGGCCTCCGGGGCGGGCGGCCGTGACCGCAGCGCCACCGCCAGCAGATCGGCCCGCAGCCGCGCCGCGGTCGGCCGCCCGGCCGGGTCGGGGTCGAGGCACCGGTTGATGACGTCCCGGAAGTCGGCCGGCAGCGACTCCGGCAGCTCGGACGGCCCGCTCGCCCGGGCCGCCGCCAGTTCCTCCCACGTCTCCACCGGGTACGGCGGATCGCCGGTCACCATCTCGAACAGCAGCACGCCGACCCCGTACACGTCGGTGACCGGCTCGGCCGGCATGCCGTCCAGCCGCTCGGGTGCCACGTAGGCCGGGGTGCCGAAGGTCGCCCCGGTGTCGTCGTCGTCGGGTTCGCCCGCCGCCACGCTGATGCCGAAGTCGAGAATCTTGACCCCGTTCGGGGTGAGCATGACGTTGCCCGGCTTGATGTCGCGGTGGACCACTCCGCTGGCGTGGGCCGCCGCGAGTGCGTCGGCCACCGCCGCCCCGATGCGGGCCGCCTCGGCCCAGCCGATCAGCTCGCGGTCGACCCGGGCCGCCACCGACTCGCCGGTCAGTAGTTCCATGACCACGAAGGGCACCACTGTGCCGTCGGGGCGGATCGCCTCGCGATAGTCGTGGACGGCGGCGATGCCGGGGTGGGACAGCCGGGCCGCCATGCGGGCCTCGCGCCAGACGACCTGGGGCCCGGTGGGGAGTTTGACCGCGACCGGCCGGTCGAGCAGCTCGTCCTCGGCCCGCCAGATTTCGGCCATGCCTCCGGTTTCCAACAGCGAGACCAGGCGATAGCGGCCCGCCATCAACGCGCTCGCGACCGGCCAGTCAGAGCTCATTGGGGAACATTCGCCCAGCCGGGTCCCGGTGTCAACCGTCCGGTGAAGCTTTACGACGGACCGAACTTATCGTTCGATCGCTACGTAATCGAGGTCTCCGGCGAAGTAGTCGCAGCCGACCGCCCGCTGGTCGCACTCGATTTTGCCGCCGATCGACAGCGGCCAGTTGTTGGCGATGCGCCCGGTCGGCCCGTACTTTCCGGCCGCCGTACGCCCGTCGATCGCCAGGCTCACGCCGTCGTCGGTCCGTTCGCACCGGATGACGTGCCACCGGCCGTCGTTGATCTTTTGCGGGGCCGTGACCAGCACCTGGCCGCCGGAACCGCGGAACCAGCACTGCACGTGCCCGTTGGGGATCTGCAGTTTCCAGCTGCCGCCGGGCACCGTGGCCTGGCCCTTCTGGATGATGTTGCCGAACTGGTAGATCGTGCGCAGTCGCATGGTGACCGCGAAGTCGCCGCTGCCCGGGTCGAGCAGGCTGCTGTTGGGCACGACGACCACGTGGTGGGGGTGGGTCGGCGGGGTGTCCGGTTCGAGGCGCCCGAACCGGAAGCCGAGTGCCCCCTGGTAGCGGGAGCCGACGCCGACCTCGTTGCCGATCTGGCCGTTGAGCCCGTGGCCGGAGCCGTCGTGCATGGTGCGGGAGCCGGCCGATTCGTCCATGGCCCAGATCGCCACGGGGTAGTCGGCTGCCGCTTTGGCGATTCCTGAGGTGCAGGCCAGAACCACCGTCGACGCCGCCAGCGTGACGATCAAACGTCGGATCTTCATGATTTATCCCCGATGGCGACATACATACCGAATACGACGAGGGTAATCTTAAGTGCCGTTGATGGTCGAATATGGGCAAAGTAACCGATCCGAGGCGGGCTGGGTTCCCCGCACGCTTGACAACCGGTTGACCACGGACGGCCGGATGACATGATGGCTGCGACCCCCGGCGTCAGGAGTCCGGGCGAAGGGACTGCGGGCATGGCGCGCTTCGAGGCGACGACCTCCGACGAGGTCGGCCGGGTCCGCGTGGCGCTGGCCGGCGAGTGCGATCTCGAAGTGCGCGAGGAACTGACTGCCGCCCTGCTGGCCGCCGTCCACCGCAGCCCGGTCGTGGTCGTCGACCTGGGCGGTCTCGACTTCCTCGATTCCAGCGGCGTGCACGGGCTGATCACCGCCCATCGCGCGGCCAAGGAGTCGGGGCGGCGGCTGTTCGTGGTGAATCCGACCGGTGCCGTGGCGACGGTCCTCGACCTGACCGGCGTCGGCGCCCTGCTCAGCCCGCCCCCGAAGCCCGGCCCGGGAAGCAGCCCGCCCCCGAAGCCCGGCCCGGGAAGCAGCCCGCCCCCGAAGCCTGGGCCGGGAGTCAGCCCGCCCGCGAGCAACGGCCGCGGGTGAGCGCGTGACCGGCGACCTGCGGTACTACGAGATGAGCTATGACCGCCCGGCCGATCTGGCCGGGGTGCGCGCGTTCGTGCGGGCCAGCGCGGGCGATCTCGGCCTGCCCGATTTCCGGGCCGAGCTGCTCACGCTGGCGGTCAGCGAGCTGGCCACCAACACCCTGCAGCACACGGCCGGCGGTGGGCGGGTGCGCCTGCGGGTCGAGCCGGGCCGCCTGCTGTGCGACGTCATCGACCAGGGCCCGATTCGCCGGCTCGGCCGGGCGATGCCGGCCGCCCAGGAGGTACGCGGTCGCGGCCTCGCGATCGTCGAGCGCGTCTGCGACGAGATCGGCATCGAGTCGGTCAACGGCAGCACCCGGGTACGTCTGACCTTCCTGCTCAGCACTTAGACCACTCGCACGGTCAGGGTGCAGGTGTCGTCGTCCGGGCTCGGGCGGTTGAGCCGGGACGCGAGCCGGGCCACGGTCTGGTCGTCCACTTCGGCCGAGGCCGCCTCGACCAGGCCGGTCACCTCGGTCAGCAGCGGCGGGTCACCGGGCGTACGCCGTTCGACCAGCCCGTCGGTGTAGAGAAGTACCAGGTCGTCGCCGGTGAGCCGGGACGTGCGTACGGGATAGGTGGTGTCCTCCTCGGCCCCGAGCAGCAGCCCGGCCGGCAGGTCGAGCGGGACCGTGGCGCCGCCCCGCGCGATCAGCGGCGGCGCGTGCCCGGCGCGGGCCCAGCCCAGTTCGCCGCTCGCCGGATCGAAGACGGCGACCACCGCGGTGCCCGTGATCCGCAGCTGCAGGCAGAGCCGGTTGAGATGGGCCAGCAGTTCGGACGGCCCGTCGATGCCGATCGACAACCAGGCGAGCAGGGCGAACCGCAGGTGCGCCATGCCACTGGCCGCGCCCATCCCGTGGCCGGCCACGTCGCCCACCGCGAGGATGGCGCGCCCGCCCGGCAGTTCCTGCGCGTGGTACCAGTCGCCGCCCACCCGGGCGGCGCTCTCGGCCGGCAGGTAACCCGCCATGACCTCCAGCCCGGGCAGCGGGAAGGGTGCGGCCGGGACCGGCTGGATGAGGTTTTGCAGCTGCCCGGCCAGCCGGTGCTCGGCCAGGGCGGTCATCTCCCGCGTGTGCAGGCGGTCGCTGAGCCGTTGGATCGCCGAGCGGGAGTTTTCCCGGGCGGTGACGTCCTGCACCACCGCATTGATCTTCAGTGGTGTCCCGCTCGCGTCGCTGACCACATCGGACAGGATCCGGAGGTGCTTGACGACCGGCCCGGTCCGGAATCGCACCGTGACGTCGGAGGCCGACCCGCTGTCCATGGTCTGCCAGGCCGCCTCGCTCAGCCCGCGGTCGGCGGGGAGCAGCGCCGCCGCCTGTTCGGCCCGGGACATGGGACCGAGCGCGGGGTCATGCTCGAAGATCCGGTACATGCCGGGTGACCACTGGCTGGCCCCGGTGGTCAGGTCGTGCTCGGCCCAGCCGAGGCTGCCCAGCAGCTCGGTGATCTCCCAGCGGCGGCGGTCCTCGTCGAGGCGCTGCCACCACACGAGGAGCCCGCCCAGCACCCGGTGCACGCTGACGGCGAACAGCGAGTGGGCGACGATGCCGGAGCGCTTCTCCTCGTATCGGAACTCGCCCATCTCGTCCGGCTCGCCGGTGCGCAGCACGTCGAGGTAGATCTGCCAGAGGTGGCCGCCGACGATGCTCGGATAGAGCTGGCTGAGCCGGGCGCCGAGCCGGGACATGCCGCGGCCGTAGATGTCGTGTGTCTCGCCGCCGGTCGCGGCGATCTGGAAGTCGGTGACCGAACCGTCCTCGGCGGTCTCCGGCAGCAGCCAGGAGCAGCCCGCCGGCACGACGGCGAGGATCTGGCGCACCACGGCCTGCACGGCCTCGTCTGCCACCCGCCCAGCCTAGTGGCGCAACTCGTCGACGCGGTCGCCTTCCACCGCGCGGATGACCAGGATCGCTGTTTCGGCTGCGGGAGCGCGCCTACCGCTGAGGCACCGGCCCGGTCGACTCGCGGATCGTCAGGTGGGTCGGCAGCACGACCGCGCGCCGCTGGGGCTCGGCCGTCGAGGCATCCAGGTGGGACAGCAGAAGCGAGACGGCGACCCGGCCGGCCTGCTCGATCGGCGCGGTCAGCGTCGTCAGCGGCGGGTTGCAGAAGTCGGCGCCGAAGATGTCGTCGCAGCCGACGACGCTCACGTCCTGCGGGACGCGGACGCCCCGCTCGCGCAGCCGGGTCAGGATGCCGATGGCGAGCAGGTCGTTGAACGCGATGTAGGCCGTCGCCCTGGTGTTGAGCAGCGCGTCGGCGGCCGCCGAGCCGAACATGCGGCCCCGCGGGAACGGCCCGACCCGTTCGAACGTGCGCCCGTAGCGCTGCCCGGCCGCCTTCAGCGCCTGCCAGCGGGCCCGGTTCGACCACGAGTTCTCGGGCCCGTACGCGTACGCGATGTCGCGGTGGCCGAGCGACACCAGATGCTCGGCCGCGAGGCCCATCCCGGCCGGGGTGTCGATCACGACGCTGGGTACGCCGCGCACGTTGCGGTTGACCGTGACCAGCGGGATCTCGGCCGCCAGCCCGGCCAGCGCCCGCTCGGGCAGCCGGGACGCGGTGAGGATCGCCCCGTCCATCCAGCGGCGCATCTTGCGCAGCATCTCGGCCTCGTGTTCGCCCGAGTCCTCGGTGTCGATGAGCAGCTGCGCATAGCCGGCCGCCTTCAGCTGCTGCTGGGTGCCCCGGATCAGTCCGAAGTAGAACGGGTTCGTCACGTCGGAGACCAGCACGGCGATCGTGCCCGTTCGTCCCGAGCTGAGTGCCCGCGCCTGCGAGTTGGGCACGTAGTCGAGCTCGCGGGCGGCCGCCTCGATGCGCTCCCGGGTGGCGGCGCTGACCCGGCCCGGCTTGTTCAGCGCGCGCGACACCGTCGACGGGGCGACCCCGGTCGCCTTCGCGATGTCGGTGATGGTGACCGGCCGCCGGGCACTGGTGTCGGGCCGCTTCATGTCTGGCCCCTCATGTCTGGCCGTTCATGTCTGGGCAGCCAACCATCATTGGCAAACTTTGGCAAACGATTGCCATCAAGATATGTCGATTGTTAATTTCCCCGGAACACCGACGTGAGGAGCACCGGGCATGTTCACACGGCGAATTCTTATCGCCCTCAGCGGCGCCGTCCTTGTCACCTCCGGCCTGACCGCCTGCGGCGGGTCCGACGATTCCGGCGGCGGTGCCGGCACGACGATCAACGTGCTGATCGGCGCCAACACGATCTATCCCGAGCAGCAGAGACAGTGGTTCTCCGACGTCTCGGCACGCTTCGCCAAGGAGAACAACGGCGCCACGGTCAAGTTCGAGACGTTCGCCTCCGCGAACGACGAGCTCACCCGCATCCAGACCTCGGTGCTCTCCGGCCAGGGTCCCGACGTGTACGCCCTGGGCACCACCTTCACGCCGACCGCGTACGCGACCGGCGCCTTCGAGACGCTCAGCACCGACGACTGGGCCAAGATCGGCGGCCGGGACAAGTTCGTCCCCGCCGACCTGGGCATCTCGGGCCCGGACGCCCAGCACGAGGCCGGCATCCCGTTCGCCAGCCGCCCGTTCGTGATGGCCTACAACAAGGACATGCTCGCCGCGGCCGGCATCGACAAACCGGCCGACACCTGGGACGGCCTGCTCCAGCAGGCCAAGAAGATGACCGGCGGCGGCAAGTACGGCCTGGCGGTCGGCTACGCGGACGGCTTCGACCCGTGGAAGTTCGTCTGGGCGATGTCGGTGCAGGCCGGCAACCCGCTGGTCGACGGCAAGACGGCGTCGCTGTCCGATCCGCGCACAGTGGCCGCCTACAAGACCTATCTGGGCTGGCTGGCGACCGACAAGGTGGTCGATCAGGCCGCGGTCGGGTGGAAGAACGCCCAGGCCGTCGCCGCGTTCGGTGAGGGTAAGGCGGCCTTCCTGCCCATGGTGTCGGCCAGTTCGCGGCCGGCCCTCGACAAGTCGACGGTCGCGGGCAAGTACGCCTACGCCCTGATGCCGACGATCCCGCCCGGCGCGACCGCGACCCCGGCCGGCGGCAAACCGGCGGCCAGCATCCTCTCGGGCGACAATCTGGTGGTGGCGAAGTACTCCAAGCACAAGGATCTCGCCCTCGCCCTGGTCAAACAGCTCACCTCGGCGGACAGCCAGGAGGCGTACTACAAGCTGCTCGGCGAGCTTCCGACCAACGCCGAGGCGGCCGCCACGCTGAAGAACGACCCGGTGCTCGCCCCGATCGTCGACTCGGCCACCAAGTCGGTCGGCACCCCGTTCACCGGCGCCTGGAGCCAGATCCAGCTGGCCCTGGTCAACGTGGTCGTCCAGTCGATCCCCGACCTGTCGACCGGCAAGGTCGACGACGGCAAGCTCAACGGCCTGGTGCAGAAAGCGCAGGCCGACGCGCAGAGCGCACTGGACAAGGCGAAGTGACCACCACCCGCGTCCCGGCACCGTCGTCCGAGCAATCGGCCGGCGGTGCCCGCCGGGGCCGGCCCAAGCGGGTGACCCGGGCCAACCGTCCGCTGTGGATGCTGCTGCCGGGCGGGCTGCTCACCCTGGTCGTCATCGTGGTCCCGCTGCTGGTCGCGGCCTACATCTCACTGGCCGACCTCGACCAGTACACGATCCGCGAATGGGTGCACGCCCCGTTCATCGCCCTCGACAACTACCGCGAGGCCCTCACCGACTCGCCGCTGCTGCACGGCATCGGCCTCAGCGTCGGGTACGCCGCGATCGTCACCGTGGTGACCCTGCCGATCGGGGTGGCGGCCGCGCTCGCGACCCAGGACCGCTTCCGTGGCCGCGGACTGGTCCGCTCGATCTTCCTGGTGCCCTACGTGCTCCCGGCCTTCGTGGTCGGCACGGTCTGGCGCATCATCCTGCAGCCGGAAGGCATCGCCAACGGCTGGCTGGCCCACCTCGGCTGGCATCCC
This sequence comes from Actinoplanes sp. NPDC051411, assembly GCF_040682075.1. NCBI lineage: Bacteria > Bacillati > Actinomycetota > Actinomycetes > Micromonosporales > Micromonosporaceae > Actinoplanes > Actinoplanes sp. NPDC051411. The sequence goes on from NZ_JBFBAD010000049.1 coordinate 17,024, forward strand.
GGCCTCTGGCTGAACGGGCCCAAGAGCTTCTGGGCCCTGGTGATCGTGCAGGTCTGGGCGTCCTGGCCGCTGATCTACCTGCTCGCGGTCGCCGGGCTGCAGTCGATCGACCCGACCGTGCACGAGGCGGCGGCCCTCGACGGCGCCGGCTGGTGGGCGAAGTTCTGGCACGTGATCGGACCCCACCTGCGCGGCCCGCTCGCACTCGCCCTGATCATCGCCTTCCTGCACAACGTCAACAACTTCACACTGCCGTTCGTCCTGTTCGGCGTCCCGGCACCGCATGATGTGGAGGTGCTGCCGGTGCTGACCTGGGTCGAGAGCTTCCAGAACCTGCGGTTCGGGCTCAGCGCCGCGATGGCCGTGATCTCGCTGGTGCTGATCGCCATCCCGATGGCGGTCTACCTGCGCGCGGTCCGCCTCAACACCGGCGACGAGGGGGCCCAGCGATGAGCACGACCCGGGCCGACGAGGTCGCCCGGATGCTGCCGCGGCCGCTACGCGCGGTCGTCCTCGTGCTGCTGCTGACCCTGATCCTCGGGCCGGTCCTTTACATGATCTTTGCCTCGGTCAGCTCGGATCTGTCGGTGGCCGCCGGTCACTTCCTGCCCCGCAGCTTCGAACCCGCCAACTACCTGCGCATCTGGTCGACCGTTGACCTGGGCGAGGGTCTGGTCAACAGCCTCGTGGTCGCCGGGTCGGTGGCCGTGCTGTGTGCTTTCGTGTCGCTGCTCGCCGCGTACGTCCTGGTGGGTTTTGCCTTCAAAGGCCGGCTCACGATTTTGCGCGGGTTGCTCGCCCTGCAGAGCGTGCCCGGCACGCTGATGTTGCTGCCCGTCTTCGTGCTCTTCTCGAGCATCGGCAGCGTGCTCGGGGTGCCGGTGATCGGCACCCGGTGGGCCCTGTTCCTGACCTATCTGACCTTCGGCCTCCCGTTCTCGACCTGGGTCATGGTCACCTACCTGCGGGGCCTGCCCCGCGAGCTCGACGAGGCCGCCCGCGTCGACGGCGCCTCGTCGTGGACCGTCCTGACCCGCATCGTGCTTCCACTGAGCTGGCCCGGCCTCGTCGTCTCGGGGATCTTCGCCTTCCTGCTCGGCTGGAACGACGTCCTGTTCGCCTCGGTGATGACCAATCCGGGGACCCGGACCGCCGCGGTAACCCTGCAGGTCTTCGGCGCGACCCAGGAGGGCGGGGCGCTGCCGCTCTACGGCCAGCTGATGGCGGCCGCGCTCGTCTGCGCGGTGCCGGTCGTCGCCCTCTATCTGATCTTCCAGCGCTATCTGATGAGCGGGCTCACCTCAGGAGGGGTCAAGTGACCTGGACGCTGTCCGGATTCGGAGACGAGATCGACGCGGACCCGGTGATCCAGCTGAGCGTGCTGCGCGCGCTCGGCGCGGGGTTCATTGAGGTACGCAGTGCCTGGGGCACCAACGTCGTCGAGCTGACGGACGACCAACTGGCGGCGCTCGGCCGACTGATCGCCGAGCGGGGGATGGGCGTCTCCGCGATCGCGTCCCCCCTCGGCAAGGTCGACTACCAGTCCTCCTTCGACGCCGAGTTGCACCGTCTGTCGCGCGCTCTTTCGGCGGCCCACGCGCTCGGCGCCCGGTACATCCGGATCTTCTCGTTCTATCGTCCGGCCGGCGTGACCCCGGCCGCGATCCGCCACGAGGTGCTGCGGCGCCTCTCGACGATGGCCTCGGTCGCCGCCCAGAACGACGTCGTGCTGCTCCACGAGAACGAGAAGGAGATCTACGGCGACGTCCCGTCCCGGGTCCTCGACCTGATCGAATCGGTCGGCTCGGACGCCCTGCGGGTGGCCTGGGACAACGCCAACTTCGTGCAGGTCGGTGTGAAGCCCTACACCGACGGCTACGCGATGCTCCGGCCCTATCTGGAATATCTGCAGGTCAAGGACGCGATCTCGGCGACCGGCACGGTCGTGCCGGCGGGGGAGGGCGACGGCGAGCTCCGCGAGACGCTGACGGCTCTGCGCGACGACGGGTACGCGGGTTTCGCCTCCCTCGAACCGCATCTCGCCGAACAGTCCTCGACCGGCGGGTTCTCGGGGCCGGCCGAGTTCGGACGAGCCGCACGGGCGTTCGCGGCGCTGACCCGGGAGATCGGAGTGGAGCTGGTATGACCCCTTCCCTCGAGTCCGCCTCCCCCGAGTCAGCCTCCGATCCTCTTCTCTCACCCGCGGCTTCTCTTCCCTCACCCGCGGCGCTGACCGTCGCGGTGGTCGGGGCCGGGATCATCGGGCGCAACCACGCGGCCGCGATTCTCCGGATCCCGTCCCTGCGGATCGTGGCCGTGGTCGACCCGATCACGACGGCGGCCACCCGGCTCGCCGCGACGATTCCGTCGGAGCCGGGGTGTTTCGCGAGCCTGGGCGAGGCCCTCGCCGAGACGAAACCCCAGGTCGTCGTCATCTGCACGCCGAGCGGGCAGCACGTCGAGCAGGCGTTGGAGGCGCTGGCGGCCGGTGCCCACGTGGTCATCGAGAAGCCTCTCGACGTTTCGGTCGCTCAGGCCCGGCCGCTGGTCGAGGCGGCCCGGTCGGCGCCCGGCCAGGTCGTGTCGGTGATCAGCCAGCACCGTTTCGACCCGGCCACGGTCGCGGTGAGCTCGGCGATCGGGGCCGGCCGCTTCGGACGGCTGACCTCGGCCGTCGCGACCGTGCCGTGGTGGCGAGGCCAGGACTACTACGACTCCGCCGGCTGGCGCGGGACCCTGGCGCTCGACGGCGGCGGCGCCCTGATGAACCAGGGCGTACACACCCTGGACCTCCTGCTGCATTTCCTGGGCCGTCCGGTCTCCGTCTTCGCCTACACCGACCGGCTCGCGCACACCGGGATCGAGGTCGAGGACGTGCTGGTCGCGGTGCTGCGGTTCCAATCCGGGGCGCTGGCGACGTTGCACGCGACCACCGCGGCCTTTCCGGGCTCGGGGGTTCGCGTCCAGCTGCACGGCTCTCAGGGGAGCGCCGTCGTGCACGACGACCAACTCGAATCCGCTTCATTTGCGGAGCCGGGTGAACTGGCCGAAGCCGAGCCATTGGGGACACCCAAGCCGGAGGACAACTTCGTTGTCGGGCATCTGCGCCAGTATGCCGACATAGTGGAGGCAATCCTGACCGGGCGGCCGCCCGGTGTCGGCGTCGAGGACGCCTTCCTGGCCCTCACCGTGGTCGAAGCCATCTACGAGTCGGCCGGATCCGGACAACCCGTATCGATTGATGGGGTCACGCGATGAAGTTCTCGGTCTTTACGGCCTCGACACCCGACTGGACGCCGGCCGAGGCGGCCCGCAATCTCGCCGAACAAGGCTGGGACGGCGTCGAGTGGCGGGTCACCGACCAGGCGCCGGCCGACCCGCCCGGCTTCTGGGCCGGCAACCGGGCGACCTGGCCCCTCACCGGTCTCGAGGAGAACCTCGCCGAGATCGGCCGGGTCACCCGGGAGGCGGGCCTCGAGTTCTCGGGCGTCGGGGCGTACGTCAAGGTGGGCGACCGGCCGGACGTCGTCCGGGTGCTCTCGGCGACCGCCGCCCTCGGCGCGGGGCGCGTCCGGCTCACCATGCCCGCCCTGGGCGACGACACCTATCCGGCGCTGTTCGCCCAGGCCCGAGCAGACCTGGAGTGGGCGGTCGCCCGCGCCGCCGCCCACGACGTCAAGATCCTCGTCGAGCTGCACCACCGCACGATCGTGTCGTCGGCCTCGGCCGCCGTGCGATTGGTGGACGGACTCGACCCGGCCCACGTCGGCGTGATCCACGACGTCGGCAACATGGTGATCGAGGGTCATGAGGACTTCCAGGCCGGTCTCGAGATGCTCGGCGACCACCTGGCCCACGTACATGTCAAGAATGTCGCCTGGCTGGCGGACGGCACCCGCCCCGACGGTTCGGTGGCGTGGCGGGCCGACTGGTCACCGTTACGGTCCGGCCAGGCCGACCTTTCGGCCTATTTCCGGGCTTTGTCGGCGGTGGATTACGACGGATGGGTGACCTCCGAGGACTTCTCCGTCGATCTGCCGCTCCCCGAACGCACCCGCGACAACCTGGCCTACCTGCGGTCTCTCCGCGAATCGGCGAAACTCTCGTAATCGCGATATCACGTTCCGCTTGCTCTCGCGAAATACCTGTTCAGCTTGGTAGAGTCCCGGCCGATCACGCCAGCGCCGTCGGGCGCCTACGGAGGTCTCCACGTGTCTGACAACCGCATGAAGGATCGGGTCAAAGTGCTGCTCAATGGGACATCGGAAAGTGAGACCTCCGAGCACGCGCTGGTCTCCCCTCCGCAGCAGCCGGCCCACCCCAACCAGGCCCTCCAGGTGCTGACGCTCGCGCAGCGCACCGCGGAGGAACACGTCGCCCGGGCTCACCACCAGGCCGACAAGATCCGCACTGACGCGCTCGCCGCGGCCGAGCAGATCGCCCGCGATGCCCAGGTGCACGCCCACAATGTCCGCCGCGAGGCCGACAAGGTCCTCACCGACGCCCGCGCGGCCTCCGAGCAGGTCGCCCGCGACTCGCACGCCCGCACCGAAGAAGCTCGTCGCACCGCCGACAAGATCGTGGCGGAGGCCCGGGCCCAGTGCGAGCAGATAGTGGCTGAGGCCCGCGCCAGCTCCGAACACCTCAACCAGCAGGCCCGGCAGCGCTACGACGACGTCGTGGGCAGCCTGGGCACCAAGCGCGAGGCGCTGCAGAACCAGATCGAGGCTCTGGAGCACTTCGACCGGGAGTACCGTTCGCGCCTCACCGCGTTCATGCAGCACCAGCTGCGGGCGCTCTGGGTCGACCAGCCCCAGATGAACCTCGACCTGCCCGATCAGGCGCTGGTGCCCGAGGTCGCGATCCACCCAAACGCGCAGAACATGCACCAGGCCCAGCCGACGGTAGTCGACGAGCGGGCGCCCGAGGCGCTCGCGGCCGGCCCCCGTCACGGTGCCGAGGAGGCCGACGACTCGGTGCCGGCTCAGCGGCAGAGCCCGGAAGAAGACGAGAACGACGACGAGGAGGAGCTCACCGACCGGTGAGCCCAGCCTCTGCGGCCTGATCAAGCCGGTGCCGGTCCCGACCGAGGGGCTGGTGCCGGCTTGCTGCTTTACACCGGCGCCCAGGCCGGCGCCCGAGGCATGACGGGGTCCCTGCAGAGCAGCAGAAACTGCAGGGACCCCGGTGCATCATGCTATCGCTGTTGGACGAACCTCGCCGGGCCGCATCAGCCCGGCGTGACCGTGGCCGGCACATTCCGCTGCCAGCGGTCGTCCAGCGTCAGCGTGAGCGTCTCCCGGGGAATGACCGGCTCGGCCGCGTCGACCGCCTGGAACGTCTCCGTGCTGCGGATCAGCAGGTCGCCGGCGACGATGTCCTGACGCCAGATCACGCCGTCGAGCCGGCCGGCGCGCGTCACCGGCACCTCGAGGTTTTCCGGATAGCTGGGCTGGGGGGCGCCCTGCGCATAGGCCGCCTCGGCGACGAACTCGCGGTCGGTCAGCTGGGTCATCGTGTTGCGGTCGGGGAAGCCGAAGCGGGCGGTCAGCCTGGCATCGGGAGAGAGCGGTGGCACGGCCAGGCCGAGCCGGCTCTTTCGCCAGTCGGGATCGACCAGGAAGCGGGCCGCCCGCATCGACAGGCCACTGAGCGACTCGGCCCGCTCGATCGTCTCGCGCCACGCCGTGCTCTTGGTCTCGCCGGTGGCGTCCGCCGTCCGGGTGTCGAAACCGGCCACGCTCAGCCGCACGCGATCGGGGACGAAGACCGTCGTGGCGTGGGCGAAGCGCTTCGCGACCCGGGCCATCAACTGTTGTCGGGCCAGATCGAGCCGCGGATGGTTCAGATAGACCATGCCGATGATGACGTCGAACGGGCCGACGGCGGCGTCGGCCTCGTCGAGATCGCACTCCAGGAACGTGACCCGGTCGCCGACGCCGTTTTCCTCGGCGAGCTGGCGGGCCATCGGAAGCGGGCCGCCGTCGACGCCCACGACGCGAGCGGCGCCGAGCTTGGCGGCCATGATGGCCAGGGTGCCCAGTGCGCCGCAGCCGGCGTCGAGCACTGTGGCTCCCGGGGCATGTCGCGCAAGGGCGAGGCGGAGCGCGAGCAGACGCTCGGGGTGGTGGGCGAGCAGGGACAGGTGGGACAGGGGAGCGCTGCCCTCGGGGTCGAACGGCATGGGTCAACTCAACCATTGACGACGACGCCGGGTCAACTAGGATGTTGACATGACCGCGATTCCCAGTCTTCCTGATCTCGTCCGTGAGGTGCTCCTCGACGGGCTGGCCGAGCCGCGAGACCCGATCCGGCTGATCGGCCAGGCCGAGCATGTGGCCCGCGAGTTTACGCGTCTGGGCGAAAGCCTGGTCGGCTATTTCGTCGAGCAGGCCCGGGCCGAGGGCCTGTCGTGGGCTGACATCGGCGCCCCCCGCGGCCTGAGCCGGCAGGGCGCCCAGCAGAGATATGCGCCGCTGCTCACCCACCTGGCCGTCGCCGATCTGGTTGAGGCGGGTGCCCTGCGGCAACTCGGCGAGGCGGCGGTGGCCGCGCTGCACCGGGCCGAGGAGCACGCCGCCCGCCTCGGCCGCGACGCGATCGACAGCGGCGACCTGCTGCTGGGGATCCTCGACGACGACCGGAGTCAGGTGGCGGCCGCGATCCGAGAGCTCGGGGTCGATCCCGCCGTTCTCCGCTCCGAGTTGGAGGGCTCGGCGGAGGGCGGCGACCGAGGAGCTGCGGGCCGGGCGAAGGCGCTCCCGCTGAGTGCCGACAGTCGCCGGGCGATCGACGGGGCGGTCGCGGAGGCGCGCGGTCACCTGGTCGGCCCCGGTCACCTGCTCCTCGGCCTGCTGCGCAATCCCGGCAGCCGGGCCGGCCGCGTGCTCGGGGCGCACGGCGTCACCAAATCCTCGGCGATGGGGGCCATCCTGGCCGACGGCGGCCGCCGGGCCGCGGATCGGGCGTGATGGCGATGGATCGTGTACTGGCTGGTCTGCGGATGCTGCCGACGACCGGGTTCCTCGTGCTGCAGGGCGACAAGACCGTCCTCGACTACGGCGACAACAGCAGCCCGGCCTATCTGGCATCGGTCCGCAAAAGCGTGCTGTCGGTCCTGTTCGGGCGGTCGGTCGGCAACGGCGCCATCGCGCTCGATGCCACGTTGGACGAGTTGGGCATCGACGACGTCGGCGGATTGCTGCCGATCGAGCGGCAGGCGCGAGTTCGTGACCTGTTGACGGCGAGATCCGGGGTCTATCACGCCCCCTCGACGGCCACCGGTCTCGAGGCGGGTGCGCCGGAGCGGGGGTCCAAGAAGCCCGGGGAGCACTTTTTCTACAACAACTGGGATTTCAACGCGCTCGGCACGATCTTCGAGCGGTGCACCGGGCGGTCGGTCTTCGACGCGCTGGGTGAAGACGTCGCGGAGCCGCTGGGCTTCCAAGACTTCGACCTCGGCCGCCAGCGGCTGCTCGGCCGGTCCGATCGGTCGGTCCACCTCGCCCATCACTTCTTCCTGTCCGGGCGTGACCTGGGCCGGATCGGCCAGGTGATGCTGCGCGGCGGGCGGTGGGGCGGTCGGCAGGTCGTGCCGGCGGAGTGGGTGGCGGCGAGCACCTCACCGCGGGTGGGGCTCGCTGCCGGGGCGCCCATGGGTTATGGCTATCTCTGGTGGATCCCGCAGTCCCTGCCGACCGGGACGTTCCTGGCGATCGGCAACTCCGGGAAATACCTGCTCGGCATTCCGCCCGAGACGGTGGTCGTGCACCAACGGGCCGTTCCGGAAGATCTGGTCGTCGCCCGGGCCGAGGGGACCGCGCCGGCCACTTCGGTCGATGGGGTCACGCCCCGGCAGTTCATGAGTCTTGTCCGGTCGGCGTTGCAGGAGCTCGGACGATGACACTTCGGCGGGCGGAGCAATCGTTGTTGATGTCGCCCGAAAGAGCGGGAAATCCTCCGGTGCGTCCGCCCCCCTGAGCGCAAAACGGTCGAGGGGCCAGTGGAATAGCGCAAAACCACCACGGCGCATCGGCGCCCGGCGCATGCTGTTCTGAATGACCCCGGGAAGCGAGATCGCCGGAGCGCACATGGCTGTAGTGCTGATCGCCGAGGACGACGAGGACATCGCCGTGATTCTCGTCCGGCTGCTCAAGCGGGCGGGGCACACGGTGTTGCGCGAGCCGGACGGTCAGGCCGCGTTCGAATCGGCGGTCGCCAACCGGCCCGATGTCGTGCTGACCGATCTTGGCATGCCTCGGATGGACGGCCTGGAGCTGTCCCGGGCGCTGCGCGGGCATCCCGACCTTGCCGGGGTTCCGGTGCTCATGCTCAGCGGCCAGCTTCACCCCGGCGACAGGCAGCCGGCCGAGGCCGGGGTGTGCGCGGTCCTGCTCAAGCCCTGCCCCAACGACCGCGTCGTCACCACGGTCGGCGAACTCGCCCAGCACGGCGCCCACGAACACGGCGCCGGCGCAACCGACTGTCCCCGCCGCAGCGTCGTAACCGCCTGATCGCTACAACCCGCCCCGCCTCAGCACCGACGCACGCCGCGTCGCAGCAGCCCCATGCCGCCCGGGTCTTTTCACGGCAGCCCGCACTAAGCGGTCTTCGCGGTGGTGCTCGCGCGGTGGTGCTCGCGCGGTGGTGCTCGCGCGGTGGTGCTCGCGCGGTGGTGCTCGCGCGGTGGTGCTCTCGGCGGGCCCCCGGCGGCAGTTCGGGTTGGAAACGGCTGGCCGCACCGAGTCGGTGGTGACCTGGCGGCCCTACAGTGATCGGATGCTGTCGTCGACGCCCCGCACTCGCCACCGCCGGATGAAAGAGAACGGCCGGAGTGAGCGTGCCGATCTGCTCGCGGTGCTGGCGGCCGGCCGGATCGCGCACCTCGGGGCCGTTGTCGAGGGGCATCCGATGGTGGTGCCGACCGTCTACGGGTTCGACGACGAGCGGATCTATCTGCACGGGTCGGTGGCCAGCCGGAGCCTCACCACGGGCGCCGAGGTGTGTGTGACCGTGACGGTGTTCGACGGGCTGGTGCTGGCGCGGTCGGTGTTCGAGCATGGCATCAACTATCGGAGCGCGATGATCTACGGCGTGCCGGAGTGGGTGCGCGACGACGAGGTTAAGCTGCACGGCTTGCGGGTGCTTACCGAGCACATCGCGCCCGGCCAGTGGGATTATGCCCGGCAGCCGTCGCGCAAGGAGCTTGCCGCCACCGCGCTGCTCGCGCTCTCCCTGGCCGAGGCCTCGGTCAAGGTCAGCGACGGGCCACCGGACGACGGCGACAGCCCCGACGCCGGGCTCGGGCTCTGGGCGGGCCGGCTTCCGCTGGTCACGAGCTGGGGCGCGCCCGTACCCGATCCGGTGCTTCCGCCTGAGATCGGCCTGCCTGCGCATCTCGCCGCCTACGAGGGCCGGCCGGTCTGAGGAGCAGGCCCGAAGCGATAGCCGCTCCAAGAAAAAATCGCGAGTCAGTGGACCACCGCCAGACCACGGTCGGTGTTGTTGAGTCGCCGGCCGCCCGACGGCGTCACGGTCACGATGTCCTCGATCCGGACTCCGAACTGCCCCGGCAGATAGACCCCCGGCTCGATCGAGAAGCACATTCCCGGCACCAGCAACCGTTCCTCGCCCTCGACCAGGTAGGGCGGCTCGTGGGTGGTCACCCCGATTCCGTGGCCGGTCCGGTGGATGAACCGCTCCCCGTACCCCGCTGAGGTGATCACCCGCCGGGCCACCCGGTCGATCTCCTGGCAGCTGACCCCGGGCCGTACCGCCGCGAACGCCGCCTCCTGCGCCTGCCGCACCACCTCGTGCACTTCCCGCAGCCGGGGCGACGGCGAGTCGACCACCACGGTCCGTGTCGTGTCCGATCCGTAGCCGCCCATCAGGCCGCCGAAGTCGAGCACCACCGCGTCTCCGGACGAGATGATCCGGGTGCCCGCCGCATGGTGCGGGTCGGCCCCGTTGGGCCCGGACGCCACGATCGTGAAGTCGACCGTCGAGTGCCCGAAGTCTCGCAGCAGCTGGGCCAGCGAGGCCGCGATGTCCAGCTCGCGACGCCCGGCGAACGGCACCGACCGGATGGCCGAGTAGGCCTCGTCGGCCGCCGCTCCCGCCGCCGAGAGCAGCGACACCTCCACCGGGTCCTTGACCGCCCGCAGCATGGGCAACGCGTCGGAAAGGCCGCGGTAACCGGTTCCCGGCCGCGCCCCCATCAGCCCGAGCAGATGCAACGCCCAGGTCGAGTCGGACACCCCGTATTGTCCGTCCGCCGCGAGCAGTCCGGCCGCCAGCGCGTACGGGTCCGAGCCGTCGCGCCATTCGAGCAACGGCACCGGGCCGACCGCCGACAGCGCCTCCAGCGCCGGAACGATCAGGACCGGCGCATGGGACCGGGTCAGGATCAGCAGCGTCAACCGCTCGGTCTCGGCCGGCGGCTGGTAGCCCGTCAGCCAGGTCAGGTCGGGCCCCGGGCTGACCAGCAGGCCGTCGAGTCCGGCGGCTTCGGCGGCGGCGACGGCCCGGGACATCCGGGCGGCGTAATCGAAGGTCTCCATGCGCCGACCTTAGGCAGCCGCCGCGACCAGTTCCTGGGAGACCGTGGTCACCGCCCGCCCGGCCACGTCGGCCCGGTCGTGCAATTCCCGGAGGGCGGCGGCCTGGCCGGCCACGTCGCGCTTCTGCGCGTACGCCTCAAGCCGTGCACAGGCCCCGGCGAGCCGATGCGCCCCCAGCGTCCCCGATGACCCTTTCAGTCCGTGCGCCAGCCGGTCGACCCGCGTGTGGTCCCCGTCGACGACCGCGTCGTCGATGTCGGCCAGTACGGCCGGGAGCCGTCGGGCGAAGGCCAGCAGGATGTCGGCCAGCCGCACCTGGTTGGCGAAGTCGGCGCCCGCGATCGTGGCGACCGAGGCGCGGATGTCGTCGTCCTCGTTGGCCGCCCGGGGTGTCGCCGTCGCCGGCATCTGGTGTCCGCCGGCCAGCACCAGGTCGAGGTCGGCCTCCTGGATCGGCTTGGCCAGGAAGTCGTCCATCCCGGCCCGGCGTCCGGCCGCCTGGTCGTCGACGGTGGCGTTGGCGGTCAGCGCGACGATCCGGGGTGGCCCCGAGGGCGGTGGTGAGGACCGGATCTCCTCGGTGGCGGCCAGCCCGTCGAGGACCGGCATCTGGACGTCCATCAGCACCAGGTCGTACGCCACCTCGCGCACCGCCCGCACCGCGTCGGCCCCGTTGTCGACGATGTCGACCACGTGACCGCGCCGGGTCAGCATCAGTTCGGCGACCCGCTGGTTGATCGGGTTGTCCTCGGCCAGGAGCACGTGCAGGGATGGCTGGCGGATCGGGCGGCGCCGGATGGGCGTACGGGTGGAGGGCGCGACGTTTTCGTCGCTCAGCCCGACCGACGCCTCGACCGTGAAGGTCGAGCCCGATCCCGGTGTGCTCGCGACCTCGATGGTGCCTCCCATCGCTTCGGCCAGCCGGCGGCTGATGACCAGGCCGAGTCCGGTGCCGGTGCGCCCGCGCGTGCCGGGGTCGGCCTGGCTGAAGGCTTGGAAGAGCCGGTCGAGCTGGTCCGGCGGGATGCCGATGCCGGTGTCGCGTACGGCGATGCGCAGGCGGGTTTCGGTGAAGGCGACCCGGACCGAGACTCCGCCCCGGTCGGTGAATTTCACCGCGTTGCCGAGCAGGTTGACCAGGATCTGCCGCAGCCGGGTTTCGTCGGCGATGACGGTCAGCGGGCAGTTGGGCGCCATCTCGACCGAGAGGCGCAGGCCTTTCGCGTCGGCGGTCAGCGCGACCAGGTTGACCGCGTCGTCGAGCAGTCCGCGCAGGTTGACCGGCTGTTCGTCGAGGGTCAGCTCGCCCGCTTCGATCTTGGAGAAGTCGAGAATGTCGTTGATGATCACGAGCAGGGATTCGGCGCTGCCCCGCACGATGTCGACGAGTTCCTGCTGCTCGGTGTCGAGGGGGCCGTCGTTGAGCAGGCTGGTTCCGCCGATCACCGCGTTCATCGGGGTGCGGATCTCGTGGCTCATGGCGGCGAGGAACGCCGATTTGGCGGCGGTCGCGGCGACCGCCTCGTCGCGGGCGCTCGCCATCGCGGTCATCGAGGAGTTGACCGCCCGGGCCATCTGCGCCAGTTCCGAGGGGCCGGTCACCTCGGCGGGCCGGGTCAGGTCGCCCTCGATCACCCGCTCGGCCGCGTCCGTGACGACGTGGGCGGCCGAGGTGATCCGTTTGGTGATCCACCGGCCGGCCGCCGCGACGAAGAGCGCGGTGCCGACCGAGACCGCGATGATCAGCTGCCGGGTGCGGCGGGCGCTCTCGTCGATCGCGTCGAGGTGCTGGTCGAGCACCGCGTTCTCCCGGTCGTGCATGGCGCTGACCAGTTCGGCGACGCGGTTGAAGTGGTCTTCGGTCGGCGCGGCCAGGAGTGGCTGAATCTGGCCGATGAGCTGCTGCTGGGCCGGGTCGTCGGCGGTGTCGTGCCGCACCTCGTCGAGCGTCTGGTCGAGCAGGCCGGCGGTGTCCCGGTAGAGCTGCAGCGAGGCCGCGTTGTGGTCGCTCAGGTATTCGCGCTGGGTGCGGTCGGTGGCGTTGACCAGGTCGCCGAGCTTGCCGATGCCGCCGAGCACCCGGTGCGCCTGGGTGAGTGGCTGCTGGGCGTGCATGAGGGCGCCGATCCGGGCGTACGCCGCGGCGCCGACCACCCCGAGGGCGACCAGGGCGACCGCGAATCCCGCGGTGAGCATGCGGCCCACCGTCCAGCGCACACGGTTCCGGCGAGCCGGCGTCATCATATGGTTACTCTAAGTAGATCGGAGGGGGCGTGGTGCCATGACGTCGGTGCTGGTGGTGGACGATGACCCGATCATCCTCGACGTGGTGGAGATGGTGCTGCGGGGACGGGGACTCGACGTCGACACGAGGAGCAGCGGCCGCGACGCGGTCCGCGCCGCCCACGATCAGCATCCGGACTGCGCCGTCGTCGACGTGAGCATGCCCGACATGTCGGGCCTGGAAGTGTGCCGGGCGCTCCGCGAGGATCAGGACACCTCCGACATCCCGATCATTCTGCTGACCGGCCGCGGCCAATGGCTCGACGTGGCCTCCGGCTTCGACGCGGGCGCCGACGACTACCTGGTCAAGCCGTTCACCCCGCAGGAACTGCTGACCCGGGTGGAGGCCCTGACGGCGTAGCGGTCGGCAGTCGCACGGTGAGCCGGGAGTGCTCGATCCCGACCGATCCGCCGTGCCGCCCGATCACGGCCCGGGCGAACATCAGCGCGGTCGCGTTGGTCGCGGTGAAGAGCCGGTCGGCCGCCGTCGAGGCGGGAAGCGGCAGCGAGAGCCGCCACTGACCGTCGCCCGGGAACGCCTCGACGAGGTCGCCGCCGGCGATCGCGCGGACCGCGGTGATCAGGCGCGCGAACACCTCCCCGAGCAGCGTCGGATCGCCCGCGGCGACGGCCTGGCCGGCCGAGACGACGACGGCCGGCGGAGACAGCGACGCGGCGACCGACCGCAGCAGCTCATCGAGATCGACCGGCCGAACGCGAACGTCCAGCGTGCCGTTCTCGATCCCGCTGATCGTCGCGATCTCCCGGGTGACCGCTTCGAGCCGTCCCAGGTTGCGCTCCAGCGCCCCGGCCACCGGATCATCGGGCGCCGAGGGCAGCAGCGACGCCATGGTCCGGGCCGCGGTCAGCGGCGTCCGCACCTCGTGCAGCAGGGCGCTGACCAGCTCGGTCTTGGTCGCCACCAGCTCGGCGAGCGCCCGGTTGTGCTGCCGCAGCCGCTGCCGGATCAGCGCGTCCGACGTCGCGTCGGCGACCGTCAGCGAGCGCCCCTCGGCCAGCCGGTGCCACACGCCCTCGAGAACACGACCATCCGGCAGGGTGCACCGCACACGACGATCATCGCCCGCGCTCCAGAGCGCTTCCGCTTTCCCGTACGGCGTGAGCCGCGCGAGTTCGCCCAGAGTGTGCCCGGGCGGCACGCCGTCGAAGATCTCGACCAGCGCCGGGTTGGCGTAGAGCACCCGCCCGTCGTCGCCGGCCAGCAGAACGCCGAGCGGAAGCACCTCGGCCAGGGCCGCCGCGCTCACCGGCGCCGGCGTCGTGCTGGACACCGGGCGATCATCGCACGTCGCCAGCGGGTGCAATGCCTCATCCGGCTGTCCTAGGCACCGAGCTCCACCGCCAGCTCCTCCAGCACCGTCCGCACCTGCGCCAGCTCGGCGCCGACCCGCCCCAGCGTGAGATCGGGGTCGGGCACCCGGCCGTCCCGGGCGTCGTGCTCGACCTCGGCGAAGATCGCGGCGAGGGTGCCGGCGCCGAGGTTGGACGCCGACCCCTTCAACCCGTGGGCGTGGTCGCGGACCTCGCCCGTGGTGCCGCCGCGCAGCAGTTCGGCCAGCTGATCCACCCCGACCGGGGTCTTGGCCAGGAAGGAACGGATCAGCCGACCGGCCAGTGCGCGTTCCGGCCCGCCCGGTTCCGGGCCGGTGATGTCCGCGAGCCGGGTGCGGATTTCGTCCTCCCGGCGGTCCGCGTCCATGTCCCCATCCTGCGGCCGGTGGCCCGGCCGCGGACCGTTTTCGCCGGCCTTTGCCGTATGCGTGTGTCCCGCGAGACGATCCGGCCGAATCGCTACAGCCGGCGCGCCGTCGTCCGATGCACTAGCCGTGACCACCGAGACCCGCGCCCCCTGGCGATACGTCCTGGTCACGCTCGGCGTCACCGTCGTCTTCACGGTCTGGTACCTGCTCTACGTCACGGTCGGGGCGGGCCCGGCCGCCCTCGCGTACCTCGCCATGCCGCTGACCGCCGCCGTCGCGTCCGTCGCCGCGCTCGACCTGGTGCGCCGGGCCCCGCTCAACCGCCTGGCCCGCCGGTTCTGGCGGTTCATGATCGTCGCGTTCGGCTTCCTGACCGCCGGCTACACGCTGCTGGCCGTGGCCGCGTTCCAGCAGTCGCCGGTGCTGCCGTCGATGCCGGTGCCGGCGGCCGCGCTGGCCGGAGCCGGCTTCCTCACCGCGATGTGGGCGATGATCCGGGTCCCGCTCGGCGTCTCCAGCTCCGGCGAGCGCTGGCGGCAGTGGCTCGACCGCTCGATCGCCTTCCTCGGCTGCGGCACCGTGCTCTTCCACTTCGGGCTGGCCCCGCTCATAACGTCGGCCGGCGCGTGGACCGCCCAGGCGATCACGCTGATCGGCATGTCGTTCGCGCTCGCCGTCGGCGCGGTCACCAAGGTCGCCTACATCCGGGGCGGCCCGATCGACCGTTCCGCGCTGCGCCTGATCGGCTCGACCGGTCTGGTCGCGGCGGCGACCGCGGTGCTGATGACGACCGCCGGCGAGCCGGGAACCATCCCGGCCCAGGCGATGATCATGCCGCTCGCGCCGGCGTTGGGCGCCCTCGCCGTCCGCCGGCAGTGGATCTCGACCGGCGAGCGTTCCCGGCGGGCGAACACGTGGCTGCCCTACCTGGCGGTCGCGGCGGTTGACGTACCCCTGATAGCCGTCATCCCCGGCAGCCTGACCTGGACCGACCGGCTGGTGATCGTCGCCTCGGTGATCGTCACCGCTCTGGTGACCGTGCGGCAGTTCGTCGCGTTCCGCGAGAACGCCCGGCTGCTGCGCGAGAAGCGCGCCTCCGAGGAGCGGCTGCAGCACGAGGTCAGCCACGACGGCCTGACCGGTCTGGCCAACCGGGCGCTCTACCGGGAGCGGCTGGCCGCCCAGCTGGCGTCCGCCGACGCGACCGTGCTCCTGATCGACCTCGACGACTTCAAGACCGTCAACGACTCGCTCGGGCACGACGTCGGCGACCGGCTGCTCATCGCGGTGGCCGAGGTGCTGCGCGCCGAGACCGGCGCCGACGGCCTTCCGGTACGCCTCGGCGGCGACGAGTTCGCCGTCCTGGTCGCGGCACCGGCCGCCGAGGGCCGGCCGGTGCCGGGCGAGGCGATCGCGCAACGGATCCTGGACGCGTTCACCGGCCCGGTCAGCGAGCACCAGCTGCTGGTGCACGCCAGCATCGGCATCGCCACCGGGGCGGCCGGCAGCCCGCTCGACCGCCTGCAGCGCGACGCCGACGTGGCCATGTACGCCGCCAAGCAGCGTGGCAAGGCCAACTGGGTCCGCTACCACGACGGCATGCAACAGCCGGTCTCCACCCACGCCCAGCTCGGCGGCGAACTGCGCCGGGCCATCGACGCGGGCGAGTTCGCGATCTTCTACCAGCCGATCGTGGCGCTCGCGACCGGCCGGGTCGTCGGCGTCGAGGCGCTGGTCCGCTGGCTGCACCCGACCCGCGGCGTGGTCAGCCCGGCCGAGTTCATCCCGGCCGCCGAGGGCACCGGCCTGATCGTCCCGCTCGGCCGTTTCGTCCTGCGCGAGGCGTGCCGGCAGGCGGCCGCCTGGCTGACCGAGTTCGGCCCGGAGGTGCTGCAGAAGGTCGCGCCCAACGTCTCCGCCCGGCAACTGCACGACCCCGACTTCGTCCAGGACGTCCGGGCAGCGCTGGCCGAGACCGGGCTGCCGGCCGACCGGCTGGTGCTCGAGCTGACCGAGTCGGCGGTGCTCCGCGGGCCGATGGTCTCGCGGGCCCTGCACGAGCTGCACGCCTGCGGCGTACGGATGGCGCTGGACGACTTCGGCACCGGCGAGTCGTCGCTGAGCCTGCTGCGCTCGTTCCCGGCGTCGATCGTCAAGCTCGACAAGTCGTTCGTCGACGGCATCGAGCTCGACGAGCCCGGCTCGGCGGCGGCCGACGCCCGGCAGGCGGTGGCCCGCGCGGTGCAGCAGCTGGCCGGCGCGCTCGGCCTGGCCACGGTGGCGGAGGGAATCGAGAACCAGGAGCAGGCGGACCGGTTGATGCTGCTCGGCTACTCGCTGGGCCAGGGCTACCACCTGGCGCGGCCGATGCCGGCCGCCGACATGACACGGCTGCTCGCCTCCCAGCGCGACCGCGCCGCCGCTTAAGGTACGGCCCATGACTGCGCTGGAACGGGACGACGGCACCCAGACCTCCCACTCGCTCGAGCAGTGGCTCGGCGCGCTCACCTTCGCCGACCTCACCGCCGACCAGGTGACCGCCCGGCTGGTCGACGAGGTGGCGCGCTGGGGCGAGTCGCGGGGCTGGCGGGTCTACCGGCGGGCACCCAGCGTCTTCCCGCTTCCGCCGCCGTTGCGCGGCAACTCGGTGGTCGACGTGGCGTGCGCCCGGCCGGACGCCCAGCCGATCGTCGTCGAGGTGGACCGGCTGGAACGGCGGCGCACGGTCGACAAGCTGCTCGCCGAGGCGGCCGCCGGTCGCCTGGCGATCCTGGTGCGGTGGGGGAGCGGACCGTTCACCCCGCCGCCGCTGCCGGTGCATCTGGTGATCCGGGAGGCGGTCCGGCAGCGCGGGCACTGGCACACGGTCGTCGAACTGCCGGCCCCCGAGCATTCCGGGGCGGTCGAGCATTCCGGGGCGGTCGCGCCGGAACCGGAAGAACTCCCCTGGGAGGAAACGTGAAATCGAGTACCGTGTCGGGCCGCCTGGGACAATCTGGAAAGGTGCAGCCCGGCCGCTCCTCCCGACACCCGGCGTCCTGGTGGTCCCAGTTCCAGGAGGTCAGTGACCGATTCGACGCCGCGTCGGTGACCGAGGTGCTGGCCGACGAGATCGTCCCCAAGATCTCCAACCCGCTGCTGCGCCGCGAAGCCGAGATCGCCACCGAGGTGGTCGTGCGCCACCTCAACAAGGTCTCCAGCCCGGAACTGGCCGAGCGGGCCGCCAAGGCGACCGCCCGGCTGATCGCCACCGTGGAGCGCCTGAACGAGCGCGCGACCAACCAGGACCTGACGACCGCCGAGACCGCCGCGCTGGTGCACGCGCTCCAGGGGCGGTACGCCGAGGCGGCCAGCGAGGCCGAGCCCTTCGTCGGCACGGTCCCGCTGATCAAGGCGTTCGTCGCCGCGCTGCGGCTGGAATACTTCGACGTCGGCCTGACCGTGAAGCTCATCGGCGCCGGCCAGGGCCCCTCGATGGCGGTGCAGACCGGCCTGACGATCGGCCGCTACGGCTGGTGGCCGGATTGGCTGCTCAAGATCGTGGCCGACCGGGCGATGTCCGGCCGGCTCGACAAGGAGACGATCGCGGCGCTCGACCGCTGCGCCTACGCCGAGCTCAGCCCGGCCCAGTCGCGCATCGCCCGGCGGATCCTCAACGGCGACCGGAACATGATCGAGGCGTCCGCGAGCCGCCTCGAGGACCTCGGGGAGGTGGACGCCGCGGCGAAGCTGCGCCAGGGCGACCTGACCGCGGTCGCCCTGGCCGCCCGGCTGATCCCTCTTTAGGCCCCGCCGGCCGCGAGCTTGACCGTCTCCGGCCGGAAGGAAGCTCCGGTCACGTCGACGCCGGCCGCCTTGGCCTGGGTCAGCGCCTGGTTGATGTAGTCGTTGGTGTAAGCCGAGGCGTCCGGCTGCTTCTTCAGAACGGTGTCGCCGGTCTGGTTCTTCGTGTGCAGCGAGATGTCGACGGTCTGCTTCCACGCCGCGTCGTCCACCAGCCCGATCCCGCCGGCCGACGGCCAGATCAGCTTGTTCACCTCGTTGACCTGCCACAGCTGGTGGCTCTTGCCGAGCTTCGACCCCTTGGCCACCACCCTGTCGCGGCACTTCTCGGGGTTGTCCCGGCAGAACGCCCACCCCTTGATCGTCGCAACCAGGAACTTGACCGTCTGCTGCTGGTAGGCCTGGTCGCCGAGCTTGGCCGTGTTGGCCCACACCGCGTCCTGCAGCATGGCCGACCCGTTCGACTTCCAGTCGATGATCGAGAAGTCGTCCGGCGTGTACAACTGGCCGGTGTCCGGGTTCTTCGCCTCCAGCAACTGGGCGTACTCGTTGTAGCTCATCGCCTGGGCGGCGTCGATCTCGTGCTTGAGCAGCGCCTGCATGTCGAACTGCTGCTGCACCAGCGTGACGTCCCGGCCCGGGTCGACCCCGGCCTTGGTCATCCCGGCGAACAGCTCGAACTCGTTGCCGAAGCCCCAGTTGCCGATCTTCTTGCCCTTGAACTGGGCCGGCGAGGTGATCCCGCTCGACTTCCAGGCCACCTGGTAGGTGCCGGAACGGGCGAAGATCTGTCCGACGTCGGTGATCCCGGCGCCCTGCTCGCGCGAGGCCAGCGCCTTGGGCACCCACGCCACCGCGTAGTCGGCCTTGCCCTGCGCGAGCACGGTCTGCGGGACGATGTCGGTGCCGCCCTCGAGCAGCCGCACGTCGAGGCCCTGCTCCTTGTAGAAGCCCTGGTCGACGGCGGCGATGTAGCCGGCGAACTGGGCCTGGTAGAACCACTGCAGCTGCAGCTTGATCGGGATCAGCCCGCCGGCGCCCGCCTTGGGGGTGGAGGCCTGGTCGGCGGTTCCGCAGCCGGCCAGGACGAGCACCGTCGCGGCGGCGATGGTGGAGAACAGACGAATCTTCGACATCGGGACTCCGTCCTATGCGATGAGTCGAGCCCGGTATGGCATGGCCAGCCGCTCGATGAGCAGCGTGGTGAGGTAGAAGACGAGTCCGAGCAGGCAGGCGCCGACCACGAAGGCCCAGGCCCGGGGATAGGCGGTGAACGCGGCCGCGGAGGTGATCCGGGAGCCGAGCCCGTTCTGCAGGCCGCCGAAATATTCGGCGACGACCGCGGCGATCACGGCCAGCGACGACGCCTGCCGCAGGCCGGTGAAGACGTACGGGAGGGCGCCGGGCAGGCGCACCTTGGCGGCGAAGGTCCACCCGCTCGCCGCGTACGAGTGCATGAGCTCGCGATGGATCGGGTCGA
Organism: Actinoplanes sp. NPDC051411; assembly: GCF_040682075.1. Classification (NCBI taxonomy): domain Bacteria; kingdom Bacillati; phylum Actinomycetota; class Actinomycetes; order Micromonosporales; family Micromonosporaceae; genus Actinoplanes; species Actinoplanes sp. NPDC051411. Next base: position 36,850 of record NZ_JBFBAD010000049.1, read on the forward strand.
CCTCGCGCAGCCCGCGCAGGGTGTTGATGAAGACCGGGAAGAACACCACGATGGCGGTGACCAGCCGGCGGGGGATGCTGCTGGTCGTCTCGAACATGTTGTTGAGGATCGGCGCCAGCGCGATGATCGGCAGCGCGTTGACGACCGCCGCGAACGGGATCGACACCTCGCTCAGCGGCCGCCACCGGGAGGCGGCCAGCGCGACGAGGATCGCCACGATCGAGCCGCCGATCAGGCCGATCAGCGCGTTGGCGCCGCTGGCCAGGCCCGCGTGCCAGATGTTGGCCCGCTGCTCGACGAACTCGTTCCAGATCTCCGACGGCGCCGGCAGGATGAACGGCGCGATCCGCCCCAGCGTCACCACCGCCTGCCAGCCCACGACCGCCAGCACGCCGACGACGACCGGCGCCAGAACCGCCCGCAGCCGCCTCATGGCGCCCCGCTCCCCGGGCCGCGCCCGCGGACCGCTCCCCGGGTGGTCATGCGGCTTCCGCTTCGACCGAGCGCGGCGTCGACCGCAGCGCCTGGCGCACCTCGGTGATCTTCGCGAAGTAGGCCTCGGACTGCCGGCCGGCGTCGTCCCGCGACGGCAACGACACCCCGATCGAGGCCGTGATCCGGCCGGGCCGGGCCGACATCACCACCACCCGGTCGGAGAGGAACACCGCCTCCGAGATCGAGTGGGTGACGAAGACCGTGCTGGTGCCGGTCTTCGCGCAGATCGCCAGCAACTCGGACTGCAGCCGCTCGCGGGTCATCTCGTCGAGCGCGCCGAACGGCTCGTCCATCAGCAGCAGCGGCGGCTGCACGGCCAGCGCCCGGGCGATCGCCACCCGCTGCTGCATGCCGCCCGAGAGCTGGGCCGGGTAGTGCGACGCGAATTCGCCCAGCCCGACCAGGGCGAGCATCTCCTGCGCCCGGGCCCGCCGGTCCGCCCGCGCCAGCCCTCGCAACTCGAGCGGCAGCTCCACATTGCGCAGCACCGTCCGCCACTCGAACAGCCCCGACTGCTGGAACGCGATCCCGTACGCCTGCTGCTTGCGCGCCGCCCCGGCGGCCTGCCCGGCGACCGTCACCGTGCCGGCGCTGGGCGGGATCAGATCGCCGATCAGCCGCAGCAGCGTGCTCTTGCCGCACCCGGACGGGCCGATCAGCGACACGAACTCGCCGTCGCCGACGGTCAGGTCGACCTCGGACAGCGCGACCACCTCGTCGGGCCGGCCCGGGTTGAACACCTTGGAGACCTTGTCGATGATCACCGCGCTCACAGGGTCACCACCTCCACGTGGCGCCGGTGCCGCATCAGCGGCAGTTCGAGCAGGCTGACCGCGCCGGCGACGACCAGGCCCAGCAGGGCCGCGCCGAGCATCGCCGTGTAGACCTTCGCGGGGTCGGTGGTCGCCTCCCGCGAGTATTCGATGATCAGGCGGCCGACGCCGCCCCGCGTGCCGGTGGAGATCTCGCCGACGACCGCGCCGACGACCGCGGCCGCCCCGGCCAGCCGCAGGGCCGGGAACAGATAGGGCAGCGCCGCGGGCAGCCGGAGTTTGATCAACGTGCGCCACCACCCGGCGGCATAGCTCCGCATCAGCTCGACCCCGGCGGCCGACGGCGACTGCAGGCCGCGCAGCAGACCGACCGCGACCGGGAAGAACGCCAGGTAGGAGGCGATCACCGAGACCGTCGCCCAGGGCGGCATGATGGTGCCGCCCCAGCCGGCCACCAGCGGCGCCAGCGCGACCAGCGGCACGGTCTGGCTGAGGATGACGTAGGGCAGGAGGCCGCGCTCGACGATGCGGAACTGCTGCATCAGCACCGCCAGGACCAGCCCGACCAGGGTGCCGGCCGCGAATCCGGCGGCGGTGATGCCGAGCGTGAAGCCGCAGGCCGACAGCACCACCAGCCAGATCGGCCGCCCGCCCGCGAGCTCCGGGCGGCCGAGTCGTCGCAGCACCGTCCACAGGTGCGGCATCGACAGGTCGTCGGCCCGGGGCAGGACCCGCACTCCGAAGAGGACCGTCCCGTCCGGACTTCCGACCGCCTTGTACCCCTCCCACAGCGCCACGAAGACGATCAGTCCGATTGCCGCGAAGAGGAGTCTTCTCATCTCAGGCTCGGGATGATCTGCGACCCGTAGGCCGCGAGCGTCGACTCCTTCGCATCGTGTTGCAGATAGACCGCGAACTGGTCGACGCCGAGGTCGCGCAGCTCGGCCAGCCGCTTCAGGTGGTGCTCGACCGGGCCGAGGATGCAGAACCGGTCGACCACCTCGTCGGGCACGAACGTGGTGTGGGTGTTGCCGGCCCGTCCGTGCTCGGCGTAGTCGTAGCCCTGCCGGTCCTTGATGTAGTCGGTCAGCACCTGGGGCACCGCGCCGTCACCGCCGTAGCGCGCCACGATGTCGGCCACGTGGTTGCCGACCATCCCGCCGAACCAGCGGCACTGCTCCCGCTGGTGGGCCAGGTCGTCGCCCACATAGGCCGGTGCGGCCACGCAGAACTTGATGGCCGCCGGGTCGCGCCCGGCCGCCTCGGCGGCCCGGCGGACCGCCGCGATCATCCAGGCCGCGATGTCGGGGTCGGCGAGCTGCAGGATGTAGCCGTCGCCGACCTCGCCGGTGAGGGCGAGCGCCTTCGGACCGTACGCCGCGACCCACACCTCGAGCCGGCTCTCCGAGGCCCAGGCGAACTCCAGCTCCCGGCCCCGCACCGTGACCCGCTCGCCGTTGGCCAGCCCGCGGATCACCTGCACCGACTCGCGGAGCTGGGCCAGGCTCTGTGGCTCGAGCCCGAGCACCCGCAGCGCCGAGTCGCCCCGGCCGATGCCGCAGATGGTCCGGTTGCCGTACATCTCGTTGAGCGTGGCGAACAGCGACGCAGTCACCGTCCAGTCGCGGGTGCCCGGGTTGGTGACCATCGGCCCGACGATCACCCGCTCGGTCTCGTCGAGGATCTTGGAGTAGATGACGTACGGCTCCTGCCAGAGCACGTGCGAGTCGAACGTCCACACGTGACTGAAGCCGGCCGCCTCGGCCTTCCGGGCGAGGTCGACCACCGCCCGGGCGGGCGGGTCGTTCTGCAGCACGACGCCGATGTCCATCGCGGGCCCCTTCAGAGCAGATAGTCGGAGAGGCCGCGGGGGAGGTATCTACCCCGGCCGGCCCGGCCGGTGTATTCGCCGCCCTTGCTGATCACCTCGCCCCGCGAGATCACGGTGTCGACCTTGCCGGCGATCTCCCAGCCCTCCCAGGCCGAGTAGTCCATGTTCATGTGGTGGGTGTCGACGCTGATCCGGGTGCGGCCGTTCGGGTCGTAGAGCACGACGTCGGCGTCCGAGCCGGGGGCGATCACGCCCTTGCGCGGGTAGAGGCCGAACATGCGGGCCGGGGTGGTGGCGATCGTCTCGACCCAGCGGGCCAGCGACAGCTTGCCGTCGACCACGCCCTGGTAGAGCAGGTCGACCCGGTGCTCGACGCTGCCGATGCCGTTCGGGATCTTGGAGAAGTCGCCGAGGCCCATCTCCTTCTGATCCTTCATGCAGAACGGGCAGTGGTCGGTCGAGACGACGGAGAGGTCGTTGGTGCGCAGGCCCTGCCAGAGGTCGGCCCGGTGGCTCTCGTGCTTGCTGCGCAGCGGCGTCGAGCAGACCCACTTGGCGCCCTCGAAACCGGGCGCGCCCAGCTGGTCCTCGAGCGTGAGGTAGAGGTATTGCGGGCAGGTCTCGGCGAACACGTTGCGGCCCAGGTCGCGGGCGTTGCGCACCTGCTCGAGCGCCTTCGACGCGGACAGATGGACGATGTAGAGCGGGCAGTCGGCGGCCACACTGGCCAGCCAGATCGCCCGGCTGGTCGCCTCCGCCTCCAGCTCCTGCGGCCGGGTGAGACCGTGATAGACCGGGTCGGTCTGGCCCCGCTCGAGCGCCTGCTTGACCAGCACGTCGATGGCCGGCCCGTTCTCGGCATGCATCATGATCAGGGCGCCGTTGTCGCGCGCCTTCTGCATCGCCCGCAGGATCTGCCCGTCGTCGGAGTAGAAGACGCCGGGGTACGCCATGAACAGCTTGAAGCTGGTGATGCCCTCGCTGGTCACCAGCTGGTCCATGGCCTTGAGCGACTCGTCGTCCACGCCGCCGAGGATCATGTGGAAGCCGTAGTCGATGTGACACCGGCCCTGGGTCTTGGCGTGCCAGGCGGCCAGCCCGTCCTGCACGACCTCGCCCGTGCGCTGGATGGCGAAGTCGATGATCGTGGTCGTCCCCCCGATCGCCGCCGCCCTGGTGCCGGTGTCGAAGGTGTCGCTGGCCTCGGTGCCGCCGAACGGCATCTGCATGTGGGTGTGGCCGTCGATCGCGCCCGGGATCACGTACTTCCCGGTCGCGTCGATCGTCTCGACGTCCTCCGGACCGCGGCCGGGCGCGAAGACCGCCGCGATCGTCTCGCCGTCGATCAGCACGTCGGCCGCGCTCGCCCCGGTCGGCCCGACGACCGTGCCGCCCTTGATCAGCATCGTCACAGTTCCACCGTCCGCGTGTACGACTCGGGGCGGCGGTCGCGGTAGAACTGCCAGCGCTCGCGGACCGTCTTGATCAGGCCCAGGTCGAGGTCGCGCACGATCAGTTCGGGGTTGTGGGTGTCGCCGACCTCGCCGACGAACTTGCCCTCCGGGTCGACGAAGTAGGACTGACCGTAGAAGTCGTCGTCGCCGAGCGGCTCGATGCCGACCCGGTTGATCGCGCCGATGAAGTATTCGTTGGCCACCGCGCTGGCCGGCTGCTCGAGCTGCCAGAGGTAGCTGGAGAGGCCCCGGCTGGTCGCCGACGGGTTGAACACGATCTGCGCGCCGCCCAGGCCCAGCTCGCGCCAGCCCTCCGGGAAGTGCCGGTCGTAGCAGATGTAGACGCCGACCTTGCCGACCGCGGTGTCGAAGACCGGGTAGCCCAGGTTGCCGGGGCGGAAGTAGAACTTCTCCCAGAAGCCGTTGACCTGCGGGATGTGGTGCTTGCGGTATTTGCCGAGGTAGCTACCGTCGGCGTCGAGGACCGCGGCGGTGTTGTAGAGGACGCCCTCCTGCTCCTTCTCGTACATCGGGAGGACCATGACCAGGCCCAGCTCGGCGGCGAGGGCCTGGAAGCGCTCGGTGGTCGGGCCGGGGACCGACTCCGCGTACTCGTAGTAGGCCGCGTCCTGCACCTGGCAGAAATAGGGCCCGTAGAAGAGCTCCTGGAAGCAGATCACCTTCGCGCCCTGGGCGGCCGCGTCGCGCGCGTAGTCCTCGTGCGCCTTGATCATCGATTCCTTGTCGCCCGTCCATGTCGTCTGGACGAGGGCGGCGCGGATGACGTCGGTCATGAAACGCCCCTCTCTTGATCATCCGCGCTGGTCAAGCGCGTCCTGTGATCGCCTGTTCTACTCCCCGTTAGACATACTGCGCTAGAGGTTGCTTTCAGGTCGCGGATGCCGTAGGACTCTAGCGACACAGATTCGGGCGGACAATCGCCCGAACGTTACGGAATGTTTCGGAGACGTTACCTTGCTCGGGCTGATCAGCGGTGCCGTCGACGACCGCAGCGCGCGGGGGATCGCCGCGGCCGTGAGTCGTCTGGTGACCGCCGGCCGCCTGCCCGCCGGCGCCCGGCTGCCGACCGTCCGTGACGTGGCCCGCGAGCTCGGCGTCAGCCCGACCACGGTCAGCGAGGCCTGGCAGAGCCTGGCCCGGGCCGGCGCGATCCGCACCCGCGGCCGTTCGGGCACGTTCGTCGCCGGCCCGGTGCCGCCCCGCGGCGACTGGCGCTACACCCAGCTGGCCGGCCCGGCGACCACGGGTCCGATGGCCCGCGACCTGTCGACCGGCGTGCCCGACCACGACCTCCTGCCCGACCTGACCCAGGCGCTGCGCCGCATCGGCGACGGGCGCCTGACCACGAGCTATCTCGACGAGCCGGTGCTGCCGGGGCTCGAGACGGTGCTGCGCGAGCGGTGGCCGTTCCCGCCCGAGCGGCTGACCGTGGTCGACGGCGCGCTCGACGCGCTCGACCGCGTCCTCGGCGCGGTCGTGCGGTTCGGCGATCACGTGCTGGTCGAAAATCCGACCTTCGCGCCGATCCTCGACCTGCTGCAGGCGGTCGGCGCGAGCGTGGTCGGCGTGCCGGTCGACGACCAGGGCCTCGAACCGGCCGCGCTCGCCGCCGCCCTCCACGCTTACCGGCCGGCCGTTCTCCTCCTGCAGCCGCGGGCCCACAACCCGGCCGGCGTGAGCATGTCGCCCGGGCGGGCCGCCGAGCTGGCCGCGGTGCTGGCGGAGCACCCCGGAGTGCTCGTGGTCGAGGACGACCACGCCGGCGACATCGCGTCGGCGCCGGCGGTCAGCATCGGCCGGCACCGGCCCGGGGGCACCGTCCACGTGGCCAGCTTCTCCAAGAGCCACGGGCCCGATCTGCGGCTCGCGGCGGTGGGCGGGCCGGCCGCGGTGGTCGGCGCGGTGGCCGACCGGCGACTCCTCGGACCGGGCTGGTCGAGTCGGCTGCTCCAGGGCGTACTGCTGGATCTGTTGACCGACCCGGCTGCCGTGACCCAGGTCGCCGCCGCCCGCGACGCCTATGCGTCGCGGCGCGCGGCGTTGCTGACGGAGCTGGCCGAGCGCGGGGTGGAGGCGACCTGCGCCGACGGCATCAACCTCTGGCTGACCGTCGACGACCAGCAGATCGCCATGGTCGCGCTGGCCGCGCACGGGATAGCGGTGGCGCCGGGCGCGCCGTTCTGCGTGACTCCGCTGCGCTCCGATCACGTCCGTGTCACCGTCGGGCTGGTGGCCGACGGCTTCGACGACCTGGCCGGCGCGCTCGCGTCGGCCGCCCATCTGGACAGCCGCGGCAGCGGCGCCCGGGAGCGGGCGCACCCGCGCGGCTGGCGTTGACCCTTGGAGGATCCCTTGTCCGACGACCTGCTCGCCCGCCACCGTGCCGTGATGCCGGGCTGGATGCCGATCTACTACGGCGACGACGCCATGGAGCTGGTCTCCGGCTCCGGCCGCCGGGTCACCGGCTCCGACGGCCGCACCTACCTCGACTTCTTCGGCGGCGTGCTGACCAACATGATCGGTTACGACATCGCCGAGATCAACGAGGCGGTGCGGCGCCAGCTCGCCAAGGGCGTGGTGCACAGCTCGACGCTCTACCTGATCGGGGAGCAGATCACGCTGGCCGAGAAGATCGCCCGGCTGAGCGGCATCCCCGACGCCCGGGTGTTCTTCACCAACTCGGGCACCGAGGCCAATGAGTCGGCCCTGCTGTTCGCGACCAACCTGCGCCGTTCCAACCAGATCCTGGCGATCAAGAACAGCTACCACGGCCGCACGTTCGCGACCATGGCGGTCACCGGGCACCGCAGCTGGTCGTCGAGCTCGCTGAGCCCGCTCAACGTGTCGTGGCTCGCCTCGGCCGACCGGCTGCGCGGCCGGATGGCCGGCCTGACCCCGGGCGACCTGGCCGAGGCGGCGGTCGACGACCTGCGCGAGGTGCTGACCACGGTGACCTCGGGCGACGTGGCGGCGCTGATCGCCGAGCCGATCCAGGGCGTGGGCGGCTTCGTGGCCGGGCCCGACGGGCTGCTCGGTGCCTATCAGAAGGTGCTGGCCGAGCACGGGATCCTGCTGATCGCCGACGAGGTGCAGACCGGCTGGGGCCGCACCGGGGAGCACTTCTGGGGTTATCAGGCGCACGGCGTCACCCCCGACCTGATCACTTTCGCCAAGGGCATCGGCAACGGGTTCGCGCTCGGCGGCGTGGTCGGCCGGGCCGAGGTGATGAACGCGGTGCAGGGGATCAGCTTCTCCACCTTCGGCGGCAACCCGTTGTCCGCCGCGGCCGGCAACGCGGTCCTCGACTACGTGCTCGACCACGACCTGCAGGCCAACGCGGCCCGGGTGGGTTCGATCCTGCTCGAGGGGCTGCGGGCGCTCGACCTGCCGCTCATCGGCGAGGTGCGGGGCAAGGGACTGATGCTCGGCATCGAGCTGGTGCGACCGGGCACCACCGAGCCCGACCCGGCGGCCACGGTGCGGGTCTTCGACGAGTGCCGGGCCGGCGGCCTGCTGGTGGGCAAGGGCGGTCTCTACAACAACGTGCTGCGGATGGGCCCGCCGCTGACCCTGACCGAGGACGAGGCGCGCGAGGGCCTGGCGATCCTGACCGGCGCGCTGAGCCGGGTCAGCGCCGAGGCCCACGTCGCCTGACCCGGCCGGGCCGGCACCACGGGCCCGTCACCTGGAAGGGGTGACGGGCCCGCGGCTGTGACGGAAGGTGGTTCGGACCGCCGGTCCGACGCGGTCCGCGTCGGGGGAGGGCACGCGTGGAACCGGCGGCGTCTATGCGATTCGCCTATTCGAGTTCGACTGGTCCGAATCGGTCAGCGGAGCCACGGAATCGAACGGTCGAGCACCCCGCGCGTATTCAATTCGTGCCGCAGCGGGATCTTGTCGTCGACGAAGCCGTCCCAGTTGACACCCCAGTAATTGGCGGTGTGAGGCGAGTCGCCACACAATTGCTTCTGCACCGGCGTCCGGTTTGCCCACCATTCCGATTCGCGGTCGATCGGCATCTCGTCGAGCGGCCGGATCCAGCGGTAGGTGTAGCCGACGAAGAGCATCTTGCGGGTCACCGTGCTCGTGTTGGGCGACCGGGAGTGCCAGAGGCGGCGGTCGAAGATGAAGCAGTCGCCCGGGTTGGCGGTGATCTCGACCGTGCCCTTGGGGTCGGGGTTGTAGACCTTGGTGTCGGCCGGGCGCTCCAGCGAGTTGTTCAGGTGGCTGCCGGGAATCACCTTGGTGGCGCCCCGGCCGGTCCGCGACAGGTCGGACAACACGTACGCGATCTTCAGGGAGAACATGGGCCGCGGGACCTCGCCGCCGAGCACCTCGGGGTCCGAGTTCTGCCGGTAGCCGTCCTGGTGCCAGCCCCACGACGGGGGCTCCTCACCGGTCGCCGGCGGGGTCACGTCGAGGTGGTTGTGGTGCGAGTAGATGTTCCAGCCGGCCAGGCCCCAGACGTAGGGGAACGTGGTGGGCACGGTCAGCAGCTCGCCGAACGCCTCGTCGCGCGGCAGGAACCCGAGCATGTGCAGCGTGCCGTCGGCCTTGAGCCGGCCGGCCGCCTGCTCCTCGGCATAGACCCGGTCGACCGCCTCCTCGAGCCGGGCCCGGTGTTCCTCGGAAAGGGCGTTGCGCACCAGCAGCACGCCCTGTTCGAGGAATTCGGTGCGCTGTTCCGGCGTGATGCTCTCGAAGCCGGTCAGGCCCGGATAATACTCGGCGGATCGCATTCCCGTTGTCCCCCTTGAGATCTCCACCTGGATCCGCACGGCCCCGCTTTCCGGGCGCGTGCTCGTTGGAGAAGACGCGGTCAGGGCCCGCTTTCGTTGCAGCCCTTTTGAAAGAAATCAAAGAACTACTGATCGTGATCGCGAATACGGGAAAATGCGGATTTCGCCCAGTCGGCTATGAGTCGGTCATATTTGACGTCACGTTGCGCGGATCAGTTATCCTGCGTCGGTCCTGATCGGACGAATCCCAGGTTTCCGGCACGGTTTGCCCGTCAGTTCCTTACCGGCCGCGCAGCGGTCGGCGAAACATGACTCCCTGTGACGGGTCGCCGAACCCTGGGTGACGCACTACCCAACAGAGATTGAACATTCAATCCATGGTCGTCACCCTCTTCAGGTCTGTCGATTGCGGCGCGACGCTGACCGAGTGACACAGTCAACAGTCATCTTGGCCCTGGTGGTCGTCACAGCTCTCGGCTTCGACTTCACCAACGGGTTCCACGACACCGCTAACGCGATGGCGACATCCATCGCCACCGGAGCGCTGCGGCCGAAGGTGGCCGTTGCCCTTTCCGGTGCTCTCAACCTCATCGGCGCGTTCCTCTCCGTCGAGGTCGCGCTCACCGTCTCCAACGCCGTCGTCAAGATCCAGCAGAAGGACGGCACGCCCAAGCCGGACCTGGTGGGTGACGGCGGCAAGGCCCTGCTGCTGATCGTGCTGGCGGGCCTGATCGGTGGCATCGTCTGGAACCTGCTCACCTGGCTGCTCGGTCTGCCGTCCAGTTCCTCGCACGCCCTCTTCGGCGGCCTCATCGGCTCGACCATCGCGGGCCTCGGCTGGGCCGGCGTCAACTGGGTCGGCGACGGCACCAAGCTCGACGGCGTCGTCGGCAAGGTGATACTCCCGGCCATCGCGTCACCGGTCATCGCCGGCGTCGTGGCCGCGGTCGGCACCTGGCTCATCTACAAGGTCACCGTCGGGGTCGCGGCGCGCTTCACCGACAACGGCTTCCGCTGGGGTCAGATCGGCAGCGCCTCGCTGGTCTCGCTGGCGCACGGCACCAACGACGCGCAGAAGACGATGGGTGTCATCACGCTCGCGCTGATCGCCAACGGCGACTGGCACGACACCAAGAACATCCCGATCTGGGTCAAGATCGCCTGCGCGCTGGCCATCGCGCTCGGCACCTACCTGGGCGGCTGGCGGATCATCCGGACGCTCGGCAAGGGCCTGGTCGAGATCGCCCCGCCGCAGGGTCTCGCCGCCGAGTCGGCGTCGGCCGCGGTCATCCTCGCCTCGAGCCAGCTCGGCTTCGCGCTCTCCACCACCCACGTGGCCACCGGCGCGATTCTCGGCACCGGCGTCGGCAAGCCGGGCGCGCAGGTCCGCTGGCGGGTCGCCGGCCGCATGGTCGCGGCGTGGCTGATCACTCTTCCGGCGGCTGCGGTCGTCGGCGCGATCATGTGGTACATCGGGCACCTTGTCGGCGGCGGTGTCGCCGGCGCGATCGTCGTCTTCGTGATCCTGGTGGCCTTCGCGGTGTTCATGTACATCCGCTCGCGGATCAACCCGGTCGACCACAACAACGTCAACGACGAGTGGGACGGGGCTCCGGCCGCGGAGCAGCCCGTTCCCGCCGGCGCGGCGAACTGAGAGAGGCGAGAGCGACATGCACAACGTGACACTGGCCCTCCAGGGCGCCTGGAAGGTGCTCGCCGCCAGCCTCATCCTCGGGGCCGGTCTGCCGCTGATCTTCGCCTTCGGCATCCGCTCGCTGGCCTGGGGCTCGGGTGGCGAGGCCGAGGTCCACGCGACCGGCGTGAGCGGCCCGAAGGCCAACCCGGCCGGCACGGTCCTCGCCTGGATCCTCTTCATCATCGTGCTCGCGGGCGTCGCGCTCGGTATCACCTATGTCGTTGCCACGGGCTTCGGCAAGGTGATGAGCTTCGACCACATCTACCCGACGATCCACTCCAAGTAGACAGGTAAAGGTGAGCTCGGTGGGTGATTCCCGCTCCAATTTCCTGACGCGTGCGGTCGACTGGCTGCGCGCCGGCTACCCGACCGGCGTGCCGCGCCAGGACTACGTCGCCCTGCTCGGCATCCTGCGCCGCAAGATGACCGAGGAAGAGGTCAAGAAGATCGCCACGGCCCTGGCCGACCAGTCGCTGAGCAGCGACGACCCGATCTCGGCCGACGACATCGAAAACATGATCAGTGGCGAGCTGCTCCAGGACGCCACTCCGGAGGACATGGTCCGGGTCTCGGCCCGGCTCGCGGCCGGCGGCTGGCCGCTCGTCGACCCGCCTAACGACTGAGTTAACCGAAAGCGAACGGCCGGGGTCGCAGGCTCCGGCCGTTCGCGGTGCGTGGGACAAACGTGACAGATCGCTCACGTTAGGGAAACGGGAGGTTAACAGGGGCGGAACATCGAAAAGGTTCCGTTCACCCCCTAGGCCCCGGTCGGCAACGTCGGTGACGATCACCTGGTGACCCAGACTTCAGTGATCCTGGCACTGGTGATCGTCACGGCTCTTGCCTTCGACTTCACCAACGGGTTTCACGACACCGCGAACGCGATGGCCACCACCATCGCCACCAACGCCCTCCGGCCGAAGACCGCCGTCGCTCTGTCCGGCCTGCTCAATCTGGTCGGCGCGTTCCTGTCCGTACAGGTCGCGCTCACCGTCACCAACGCCGTCGTCAAGATCCAGAACTCGAACGGCACCCCCAAGGCCGGTCTGACCTCCGACGGAGGAAAGGCGTTACTGCTCATCGTGCTCGCCGGCCTGGTCGGCGGGATCGTCTGGAACCTCCTCACCTGGCTGCTGGGCCTGCCCTCCAGCTCCTCGCACGCGCTCTTCGGCGGCCTGATCGGCGCCTCGATCGCGGGGCTCGGCTGGGCCGGGGTCAACTGGAACGGCGACGGCTCCAAGCTCGACGGCGTCGTCGGCAAGGTGCTGCTCCCGGCCGTACTGTCACCGGTCATCGCCGGCGTCGTCGCCGCGGCCGGCACCTGGATGATCTTCAAGGTCACCACCGGGCTGGCCGCCCGCTACACCGAGCGCGGCTTCAAGTGGGGTCAGATCGGCAGCGCCTCGCTGGTCTCGCTCGCGCACGGCACCAACGACGCCCAGAAGACGATGGGTGTCATCACGCTCGCGCTGATCGCCAGCGGGGACTGGTCCGACACCAAGAACATCCCGCTCTGGGTGAAGGTCGCGTGCGCGCTGGCCATCGCGCTCGGTACCTACCTGGGCGGCTGGCGGATCATCCGTACGCTCGGCAAGGGCCTGGTCGACATCAAGCCGGCCCAGGGCATGGCCGCCCAGATGGCGTCGGCCGCGGTCATCCTGTCCTCGAGCCACCTCGGGTTCGCGCTGTCCACCACCCACGTGGCGACCGGCTCGGTGATCGGCTCCGGTCTCGGCCGCCCGTCCGGGCTGGTGCGCTGGCGGGTGGCGGGCCGCATGCTCGCCGCCTGGCTGATCACCCTCCCGGCCGCCGCGGTGGTCGGCGCGGTGATGTGGTGGCTCGCCGACTCGCTCGGCGGACTGGCCGGTGCGCTGGCCGTGTTCGCCCTGCTGATCGTCACCGCGTTCGCGGTCTGGCTGCGGGCCCGCAAGGCTCCGGTCGGCCAGCACAATGTCAATGACGAATGGGAGGCCGCGGGCGATGACCGCGCGCCCCTCGAGCTGGTGGGCTGACACATGAGCAACCTGCATTTCGCCCTCGACGGTGCCTGGCGGGTCTTCCTGGCCAGCCTGATCCTCGGCGCCGGCCTGCCGGTGCTCTTCGGCCTCGGCATCCGCTCGCTGGCCTCCGGCGGCGAGGCCCCAGCCGGGGTGCCGGCCCGGATAACCGCCTACCTGCTCTTCGCCGTGGTGGTGCTGGGCGTGCTGCTCGGCCTCACGTTCATCGTGGCGACCGGCTTCGGCAAGGCGCTGAGCTTCGAGCACATTTTCCCGACGATCGTGGCCAAGCACTGAGTCAAACCCCGGGACGCCAGATCGCGACCGGGCCGTCGGTGAGGTGGCAGACCACCGCACCGGCGGCCGCGTCGCAATGGCCGAAATCGGCGTCGGTCGTGCCGAGGATCCGCACCGCCGTACGAGCCGGGTCGAAGCGGCCGAAGAGGGCCGGGTGGCCGGCGGCGTTCACGGCGTACGCCATGGTGCCGTCCGGCCCGAGAACCTGGCGCCAGCCGCCGAGATCGGCCCGCACCCGCCCGGTCGCCGGGTCGAGGACCGTGAGCGGCATCTGGTCGGGAGTTCCGTTGGCGTTGCCGGCCAACAGATAGCCTCCGGCCGGGTGGGCGTAGGTCCACCGGTCGGAGGTCCAGCGGGTCTGCCCGGTCGCCGCGTCGAGGGCGACCAGGTTCGTCAGATAGGCGCAGAGCTCAGCGCCGCAGTCCGGCTCCAGCCACGCCCCCGCGAACTCGAACGAGCCGGTGGGCCGATGCCAGCGGGTGGCCAGGCCGGGCAGGGTGTAGGCGGTCGCGCCGGCAGCGTCCGTGCCGATGAGGAGCAGCGAGCCCGCCGGCTCGGCCAATGCGTCCGGCATGGGCCCGAACGGCGCCGGGCGAGCGGTCGCGAGGTGTTTGCCGGTCAGGGCGTCGTAGCTGTCGAGCCGGCCCGCGGGGTCGACGGAGACGAGCCACCGCGGCGTGCCGGCCGCCGGGCCGGCGGTGAGGAGCTGGCCGCCGACCGGTGCCAGTACGCCCCAGCGGTACAGCCCGGTCCGCAGATCGACCGCGTCGAAGTCCTCGGCCGGGTCTCGGTCGTCGGTGAGCAGCACCAGCCCACCGGCCGCCGACGCGCCGCGCACCAGCCCGAACTGCCACCACCGCCGGGAACCGGAGGCGGGGTCCAGCGCGACGACCGCCGGTCGCCCCCCGATCGTGGTCTCGACCAGCGTGGTGTCGCCGACCGCCCGCACCCCGGACACCGCCTCCGGGATCTGCAGGGCCGCCTGGGAGAGCAGCTTGCCGTCGGGCAGCCGGTAGGTGCGCATCGGCCGGGGGAGACCGGTCGGGGCGGCGTCGACGACGTACAGCTTGCCGCCGCTGACGAAGACGTTGTCCTCGTTCCGCGCGGTGATCAGGGTGGCCTTCAGGTGCTCCGGCACCGGCGGCGTGGCCGGGCCGGCGAGGGCGAGGAGGACCAGACTCAGCACGGCGAGGGCGGACCGGCCCCGGGGACGCGACCGCCCCGGCCGAAGACCGGCGGCCGGGGCGGTGTCGAGGTCGATCAGGGCGGAAGTCACGCCGCATTGTGCCCGCCGGTCAACCCTTGGTCGAACCCAGGGACAGGCCGGCGATGAACTGCTTCTGCAGCAGCACGTAGATCAGGACCGTCGGGATGGCCGCGATCAGGGCGGCCGCCGCGATCAGGTTCTGGTTGGCGACGAACTGACCCTGCAGGTTGGCCAGCGCCGAGGTGATCGGCCGCTTGTCGCCGGTCGAGATCAGCGTGATGGCCCAGAAGAAGTCGTTGTAGACCCAGGTGACCAGCAGCGTCGCCAGCGCGGCCAGGGCGGGCCGGCACAGCGGCAGCGTCAGCCGCCAGTAGCGGGTCCACAGTGACGCGCCGTCGAGCAGTGCCGCCTCGTCGATCTCGAGCGGCACCGACTTCATGAAGTTGCTCAGCACGAAGACGCAGAACCCGAGCTGGAACGACAGGTTGATCAGGATCAGGCCCAGGTACGAGTTGTAGATGCCGAGCGCCAGGTAGATCCGGTAGAGCGGGGTGATGATGACCTGCTGCGGGAGCAGGTTGCCGGCCGTGAACAGGATCAGCAGCGGGATGTTGAACGCGAAACTGAGCCGGGACACCACGTACGCCACACACGACGCCAGAAAGAGGGCCAGCAGCACGGACGGCACCGTCACGTACGCCGAGTTGAGGAAGAACTTCCACATCCCGGACTGGCTCCACGCGTCGGCGAAGTTGGACAGCGTCAGGTGGTGCGGCAGGGAAACGTATCCGAGCTTGTTGGTCTCGGAGATCGGCCGGAGCGCGACGTAGAGCGCGAAGACGATCGGCGTTATCCACAGCACGGTCATCACGATCATGAACAGCTGGGAGGCCCAGCTCGCCACCCGGGGGCCGATCGGCGCGCCCGGCTTCGCGGCGTGGGCCGGATGCTCGGCGTGCGAAGCCGGGGAGGCCGTCACCGCGGTCATACCTTCTCCTCCCGGCGGAACGCCTGCCAAAGAAAGATCGAGATGGGGACGAGAGAGATCACCAGCAGGATGACGCCGAGCGTCGAGCCGAAGCCGATCCGCTGGGTCTCGCCGACGATGTTCTGGGTGACCGCGACCGACAGCAGTTCCAGGCCGCGCAGCGGATTACCGCCGCTGGTGATGTAGACCAGGTCGAACGCGCGCAGCGACTCGATCACGGTGACCACAAGGACCACGATGTTGATCGGCCGCATCGCCGGGAAGATCACTCGCCAGAACGTCTGCCAGCCGGTCGCGCCGTCGACGATCGCCGCCTCGCGCAGCGACGGGTCGACCGCCTTGAGGCCGGCCAGATAGAGGATCATCACGTACGGCGCCTGCCGCCAGCTCGCCTCGACCAGCAGCGCCCACAGGTTGAGGTGCGGGTTGCCGAGCCAGTCGATCACGTTGTCGTTCTGGTTGTGGTGCACCAGGGTGTTGATCAGCCCCAGGTTGGGCGAGTAGATGAGCTCCCAGATGATGCCGATCAGCGCCAGCGACAGCATCACCGGCAGGAACAGCAGGCTCTGGTAGATGCGGGTGCCGCGGATCCCCCGGTCGAGGATCACCGCGAACAGCATGCCGAGCGGGGTGGCGATCACGATGAACACCCCGAGCCAGATCGCGTTGTGCTGCACCGCGGGCCAGAAGTCGGGGTAGTTGGTGAACGCCTGCTTATAGTTCTGTACGCCGTAGAGACAGCCGGGCTGCGGGATGCCGGGCGCGGTCGGGAAGTCGGCGCAGGACTGGAGCTTGATGCCGCCGACGCCCGTCCACTTGGTGAACGAGAGGAAGATCGAGCCCAGCGCCGGCACCCAGATCAGTGCCAGGTCGAGCAACAGCGGGATGCCGAGCATGAGGGCCGCGACGAGTTTGTCGCGGCGGGTGAGCGTACGCCCGCGGCGGCGGCGCCGGATCGGTGCCGCCGCCGGTGCAGGGATCGTTTGCGTCATCAGCTGAAGATCGTCTTGGCCTGAGACTCGGCGCTCTTCTGGATGGTGGCGATCGTGTCGGCCGTCGGCGAGTCGATGAACTGCTGGATCAGCTTGATCATCGCGTTGGCCATGTCGGGAACCGTGTCGCGGTCCATGAACTGCGAGACGTTCTTGCACTTCGCGATCTCCTGAACCGACTTCTTCTGGATCGCGTTGTAGGTCGGCACCTGAAGCCCGTTGGCCAGGCCGACGTCCCACTGGTCGGTCTTGAGGAAGGCGGCCTCGGCGTCACCGGTGCCGATGTATTCCAGGACCTTCTTCGCCGCGGCCTGGTTCTTGCCCTTCTTCGGCAGGATGAAGCCGTCGGCCGGGGCGTCCATGAAGTCGGTGCCCCACTGCGGGTCGATCGTCGGGTAGACGAAGAAGTCGAGGTCGTCGAGGTTCTTCGGGTCGTAGTTGGCCGCGACCTGGTTGGAACCCTGGAACATCAGGCCGGCCTGCTTGTTCTCCAGCGCCTTGGCACCGTCCTGCCAGGTGCGGCCGTTGGCCGCGCTCTGCATGTACGGCATGATCTCGCGCCAGTGGTCGAACACCTTGGTGACGCCCGGGTCGGTCCACGGAACCTGGTGCTTCATCAGCTTGATGTGGTAGTCGTAACCGTTGGTGCGCAGGTTGATGATGTCGAAGGTGCCCAGCGCCGGCCACCCGTCCTTGTCGGCGAACGCCTGCGGCACGATGCCGTCCGACTTCATCTTCTTGAGCAGGGCGACGTAGTCGTCCCAGGTCGTCGGGACGGTGTAGCCCTTCGACGCGAAGACGCTCTTGTTGTAGAAGACGACCCACGGGTAGTTGTAGATCGGCACCAGGTAGTAGTGCCCGTCCAGGCCCTTGGAGAGGCTCTTCGCGGCGTCGTTGAAGTTGCCGCCGATCTTGTCCCACACGTCGTCGATCGGCGTGAGCAGGCCCTGCGCGGCGAAGAACTGCAGCCGGTAGCCCGCGAACCAGGTTGCCAGCGAGTCGGGCGTGCCCTGCAGGTAGTTGCTGATGTTGTTCTGGAACGTGTTGTGGTCGGTCGTGTTGACCGTGATCGGCACCTTGGTCGAGGTGGTCGCCCCCGAGGTCAGCGTGGCGAAGGCACCCTTGGGCGCGGCGTCGGAGTAGTTCGAGCCGAAGGTGATCGGGGCGGTGTCGGAGCCCTGCGAGGTGCCGGACGACTTGTCGTCGTTACCGCACGCGGCGAGCAGCGGGGCCGCCAGCCCGGCTGCGGCGAGCGCACCGGTGCCCTTGAGCAGGTTGCGCCGGCTCATTCCGGACGGGTTGCTTGCGAACGGACTTGCCATGGACCGCCTCCTGGGTGGACCTGCCGCCTCATGGAACGGCGGTCATCGTCGCTTTGGGGAGTGATTATGAAACCAAACGAACAAAGTTCAACGGATAACGCCAAGTCAAAACGTACTTATGCACGACTGTCAAGGCTCTGTTTCATCAAGATTTCCCCGAAAGATCAACTGCGCAGGTCAGGGATGGTCGGTCCCGCCGGGCGGAGCCACTTGCGCTGGTCACGGACCAGCTTCCGGGTGTACGCCGTGAGCACCGCACTCGTGGCGCCGGCGCCGCCCTGCCGCCGCTCCCGCACAATTGTGAACGTGCACAACGGATCGCCGCTCAGACCGCGGGCTCGGGGCGTACGGAAGGGAAGCGCTCGTCGCCCGGCGGAGAATGACCCTCGACGGCGGGCGGGCACCGGCCCGCACGGCCGCGGTGCCGGCGGCCGTGCGGTGTCCAAATGATGTGCGGTGTCCGATTGATCAGTGGCGCAGGGCGCGGGCCAGGACGCCGATGTCGGCCTGGTCGGTGAACAGTCCGTCGAGGCCCGCGTCGAGGAACGTGATCTGCTCGTCGATCGCCCGGCCGTACGCGTTCGGGTCGGTCCCGACCCGGTAGTCGGCCGGCAGGAACTGGTTCTCGGCCCGGAAGGTGTACGGGATGACCTTGAGGCCGACCGCGTGGGCGTCG
The DNA here is from genome assembly GCF_040682075.1 of Actinoplanes sp. NPDC051411. Classification (NCBI taxonomy): domain Bacteria; kingdom Bacillati; phylum Actinomycetota; class Actinomycetes; order Micromonosporales; family Micromonosporaceae; genus Actinoplanes; species Actinoplanes sp. NPDC051411. Next base: position 55,338 of record NZ_JBFBAD010000049.1, read on the forward strand.
TGGACCAGCGAGGTCGGCTCGCCCAGCGTGTCGTCCGCGTTGCGCCCGATGACCTGCACCTTGTCGGGCCCGATGCCGTCGACGTAGGTCGACAGCTCCTTCAGCCCGGCCTCAGTGAGGTACTGGGCGTACGTCTCGGGGTCGTTGAACGGCGTGCCGGTCGCGCTGGTCAGGAAGACCAGGTTGACCTCGACCCGGTACCGGTCGTTGAGGTCGCGCAGGTTGTGCGCCTCGAACGACTGGATCCAGACGTCGGCGCCCCGGTGGTTGAGCCCGAAGCGGTCGAGCATGTGCACCAGCGGGGTCTCCAGCTCGAGGCCGAGCCGCCGGAAGTAGGTCGGGTGCTTGGTCTCCGGGATGACGCCGATGTCGCGGCCCAGTTCCTTCGACAGGCGCGCCCGCAGCTCGAGCATCTCCTGGAAGGTCGGCACCTCGAACAGGCCGTCGTACATCGTGTTGTGCCGCCGCACGGCGGGCAGCCGCTCGACCGCACGCAGCGTCTTCAGCTCGGCCAGCGTGAAGTCGTCGGTCCACCAGCCGGTGGTGCTGACGCCGTCGAGCAGCACGGTCTTCCTGCGGTCGGCGAACTCGGGCCGGGTCGACACGTCGGTGGTGCCGCCGATCTCCGGCTCGTGCCGGCAGACCAGCACGTGGTCCTTGGTGGAGACCAGGTCGGGCTCCATGTAGTCGGCGCCCATCCGGGCCGCCAGCTCGTACGAGGCGAGGGTGTGCTCGGGGCGGTAGCCGGCGGCTCCGCGGTGGCCCATGACCAGGGAATGCCTGCCGTTCCCGCCCGCGTGAGCCGGCGTGGCCACGGCGGCGGTCAGGGCGGGTGCGGCGGCGGCGACGGCGCCCATCCGCAGCACCTGGCGGCGGTCTGCCACAGATCCTCCACGGGGCTTGCGGCCCGGCGACGGTCGCCGGGCGTCCCGGGGGCAGTCGACCGGTCGCAGCCGTCCGTCAGGAGAAGATCGTGTGGCGTGTTCGGGAACGCCTCGGTAAGCGTCGAACAGATCACCTGTCCGGGGGACCGGCTACGATGTGCCGGCCAGATTCGTCGGGGGAGTCTCATGAGGTCGTTCTGGGGGGTGCCTCGCCCCTCCGGCGCGCCGGGCCGTTCCGGTCGCGACTGGACGGTGGCCGGTGTCTTCGCCGCGCTCGCCATCCTCGAGGCGCTGACCCGGCCCGAGGCCCGGCCGGCGGCCGGGGTGGCGCTCGTGCTGACGCCGGCCCTTCTCGGCCGCCGGCGGCACCCCCTGGTGGTCCTGCTGATCGCGGCGGTCGCGCTTCTTCTCGTACGCGGCGAGCAGGGCTACAGCCTCGCGTACCTCCTGCTGCTGCCGTATTCGCTGGTCCGCTGGGGGTCCGGCCGCGAGATCGTGGCCGGTTCCGTGGTCACGGCCGCCCTGGCCGGAGCCTTCTACCGCCCGGAAGCCGGCTTGATCGTGGCGGCCGGCGCGCTCGGGCTGGCCATGCGCTACCGGGCCCGCGAGAAGGCGCGCGAAGCCGACCAGATCCGGCTGCGCGAACGGGAACGCATCGCCCGCGACCTGCACGACACGGTCGCCCACCACGTCTCCGCGATGGCGATCCAGGCCCAGGCCGGGCTGGCCGCGTCCCCGACCGAATCCCTGCTTCTCATCGAGGCCGAGGCGGCGCGGGCACTGGCCGAGATGGGCGCGGTGGTCCGGGCCCTCGGCGACGACCGCCCCTACGTCAGCGAGCTGGCCCGGCTGGCCACCCCGGTTCTCGGCGGCCCGCCGGTCCACCTGGCGATCGACGGCAACCTCGACAACCTTCCGCCGGCGGTCGGCGCGGCCCTGTTCCGCCTGGCCCAGGAGGCGGTGACCAGCGCCCGCCGGCACGCCCACCACGCGACGCGGATCGAGATCCGCGTCGCCGCCGACGACACATCGGTCCACCTGCGGGTGACCGACGACGGAGACGTACGCGGCGCCGACCGCGAAGGCCTCGTCCTGACCGGCATGCGCGAACGGGCCGTCCTCCTGGGCGGCGTCTTCACCGCCGGCCCCAACCCCGACCGCGGCTGGAGCGTCACCGCGACCCTCCCGCGCGCGGTCTCGGCCGGCTGACCGTGCGCGGCGTTTGGATCATGTCCGTTCTGAGCGGACGCGTTTCTGAAGGCGACCGCGGCCACGGGCAGTAGGTTGGCACCATGGTCGGTGCGGTGGTGGTGATCGTGGCGGGCGCACTGGTCGCGCTGACCGGTCTGCTGGGCTCGATCGGCCGGCTGCCCCGCAACCGGCTGGCCGGCGTCCGCACGGCCGCCACGATGCGCAGCGACGAGGCCTTCGTGGCCGGCAACCGGGCCGCCGGCCCACCGATCGTCCTCGGCGGCCTGGTCGCGGTGGCCGGCGGCGTGGCCGTGCTGTTCGGCGCGGGCAAGCCCGCGATCATCCCCGGCGTGGTGATCATGGTGGTGCTGGCCCTCGTGGGCGCTTCCCGGGCCAACCGGGCCGCCCTCCGCCGATCTGGTCCTCTTTAGACAGCCGCAGGCACCCTGGAGTGAGGGCATGATCCGGCGGATCCCCCTGGCGGCCGGGCTTCTGCTCACGCTCTCGGCTGGCACGTCCTCGCAGCCGTCACCGACCGGAGGGATGACAGCGCCCGGAATACTGTCTCTATGGGACGGAGGCTGAGCTACGACGACGCGGCCCGGATCCTCGGCGGCGACGTGGCCACGATCCAGCGGCTGATCGACGTGCTGGTCGGGGCCGGCATGATCGCGCTGGTCGGGCCGTTCCGCGAGGTGCTGGGCTGGTTCGACGCCAAGGCCGAGCTGAGCAGGATCACCGAGCGCCTGATCACGGGCCTGGTCGAGCGGCGGCGGTCGCTGTCCCGCCACGAACGCACCGAGCGCCTGCAGGCCGCTCACTCGCTTCTCGCGCTGGCCGCCTTCTTCGAAGTCATGGCCGAGGTGAAGTTGCCGCTCGACCCGGCCGACCTTCAGCTGAGTGCGTCGGAGCAGGAGGCCTTGGCCGCCGGTGTCGCCGCGTCCACCCGCTCGGCGCCCACCCCAGGCCCGGCCGAGCCCCATGAGGAGTTCCGGGAGCGGCTCACGGAGTTCTATCGCGCGCTGGCCACCTTCGTGGTCCGCTACGGCACCGGGCTCGCCGTCTGGGAGCGGGTCGGCGACTCCATGCTCGCCAAGGCCTCCGAAGCGGTCACCGGCCTGGCCGAGCCGGCCGTGGTCCGCTTCGAGAGCATGCTCGGGCGGCTCGCCGTCGACTTCCCGGAGGTGGCGTTCTGGGCCGGCATGCGCGAGCAGAACGCGATTCACGCGCGTCTCCGCGAGGCCAATACGGGGCTGGTTGCTCTCGGTGAGGTGTTGGACGCCATTGCCGTCGGGCGGGCACCGGACCAACGACGCGCGAGTCTGGCCCGTGCCTATGGCGCCGCCCTCGACCGGCCGATCGCGGAGGCGGGCGAGGTGCCGGCGGGGCTCCGGCTTCCGACACTCAGTCGTGCCTTCGTGCCGCAGGCCTACCGCGTCGCCGAGGTGACCGGCTCGATCCCGCTGAGCAGCGAGGACTGGTGGGAAGGGCGTCCGATCCGGGACGACCTTCTCGCCTTCCTGACCGGACGGCTGACCTCCCCGGAGCTGACGGCCGCGCCGATGATGGTGCTGGGCCAGCCCGGGTCGGGCAAGTCGGTGCTCGCCCGCATCCTCGCCGCGCGGCTGCCCGCCAACGACTTCCTGCCGGTGCTGGTCGAGCTGAGGTCGGTGCCCGCGGCCGCCGACGTACAGGACCAGATCGAGCAGGCGATCCGGGCCGACACCGGCGAGCGGGTCGAGTGGCCCGCGCTGAGCCGGTCGGCCGGTGACGCGCTCCCGATCATCATCCTCGACGGCTTCGACGAGCTCCTGCAGGCGACCGGGGTGAGCCAGACCGACTACCTGCTGCGGGTGGCCTCGCTCCAGCGCCGGGAAGCCGATCAGGGCCGGCCGGTCGCCGTGATCGTGACCAGCCGCATCAGCGTGGCCGACCGGGCACAGCCGCCCGAGGGGACGCTGGCGGTCCGGCTGGAGCCGTTCGACCGTCCCCGCGTCGCCGCGTGGCTCGACACCTGGAACCGCGTCAACGGGGTCGAGGTCGACCTCGAGACCGTCCTGCGATACCCGGATCTCGCGGGTCAGCCGCTGCTGCTGCTCATGCTGGCGGTCTACGACGCCGAGGGGAACAGCCTGCGCGAGGCGGGCGCGCTGCGGCTGGACCAGCTGTACGAGCGTCTGCTCGAACGCTTCGCCCGGCGCGAGGTGGAGAAGCGTGCCGCGAGCCTCCCGGCCCGCGACCGTGACCGTCTCACCGAACTGGAGCTGCGCAAACTGGGTGTGGTGGCGTTCGCCATGTTCAACCGGGGCGCGCAGTGGATCTCCGAGGAGGACCTGGACGCCGACCTGCGGACGCTCCCCGGCCTGGTCGCCGGTAACGCGGCGGCGGCGTCACCGGCCGGTCTCCGGGCCCCGATCCGGGCCGCCGAACTGGCCCTCGGGTCGTTCTTCTTCGTACACCGGGCCCGCGCGACCCGGGACGGCAAGCGCCTGTCCGCCTTCGAGTTCCTGCACGCGACGTTCGGCGAGTTCCTGGTCGCCCGGCTGACTCACCACGTGATGCTGGACATGGTCGCCCGCGAGCGCACGACCACGTTCGTGACGAGCGCGGCCGCCGACGACGGCCTGATGCACGCGCTGCTGTCGTTCGCGCCGCTGGCCGGTCGCCGCCAGGTCGTCGCGTTCCTGCACGGCATGGCCGAAGACCTGCCGCCGGAGGACCGCGCCGACTGGGTCGACCTGCTGGTCCGGCTCTTCGAAGCGGCCCAGCAGCCGCGGCTGGCCGACGTCTTCGACACCTACCTGCCGAAGCGGCAGACCGTGCCCGCGCGGATCGCCGCCCACACCTCGAACCTTCTGATGCTCATGCTCTGCGTCGCCGACCTCACCGCCGCCCGCCTGACCGGCGCGACCGGGGAGGGAGTGATCCGCGCCTGGAGGGAATTGGCCCTCCTCTGGCACTCCCAGTCCGGGCCCAGCGGCTGGCCCGGCCTGATCGACCACGTCCAGGTCGACCGCATCCGGCGGGACCGGTTCCGCGATGTCGCGCTCAGCCTCCGGCTGGACCACCCGGCGACCGCCGCGCCGGTCGACATGAACTGGGTGCTCGGCGTGGATCGACCGGAGGAGGATGCGCCGGATGACCTCCGCAGTTGGATGTTCGCCGGCAGCTGGGAGGATGTGCGTCGCGAGAGGCACTTCAGCTGCGACGGGCCCGACGACTTCCAGCAGCACGCGGTGGAGCCGCTTCACCGGACCGGGCTGGCCGAGGCCGGTGGCTACGTCTACCTGCCCCGAGGGCACGATCCGGTCAATATCCTCGGCGCCCTCTTCGCTCTGCAGCACGACCACGACCTCACCCGCGCCGCACGGGAGGCGCTCTATCGCCAGGCGGCGGAATGGGGCTACCGATTCCCCGGCATCGTCGAGCCGTTGCTCCGCACCCTGGAACTTGATGGTGACGTCGGGCTCGCGCTGGTGGCGGAGATCGTCGACGTCGTCTGCGATGCCGACATCGACGCCGCAACCAGGATCGCTCTCCTCCGCTGCATCACCGCACATCTGGGCAAGGGCGAGGACACCTACGTCCGAGGGGCGATCGTCGGCGCGATCGTGTCCATCCTCGAGCAGGATGAGAACGAGTGGACGGAACAGCACGTGGATGCCGCGGTCCGGATGGCCGAGCTGAAGATCATCCGTTACCCGATCACCGAGAGCCGCGCCCGCCTGCTCCTCGATACCTATGCAATCCAGCGACCCGACCTGGTGTCCCGGATCCGCATCCTCCGAAGAAGCTAGTAATGCAACGGCATTTAAGTTGGCCTTCGTCGCCAGTGGCTTTGCTGTGATTGCCATTGGCGGCGGCGTCGGAAGCGTGACCAGGCGATGGTGTGCTCGTTGTCCGGGCGAGGGTCATCCAGCAGTGCCGCGATCAGGCGGCGGGCTTCGGGGACGCTGATCGCGATGAGCTGCTCAGCGTCGGCTGCGGTTCCCCTTTTTGCTGTTCGGCGGCGCGGACGGCGGCCAGCCAGGCCAGGGCGAGCATCGACAGGGTGATGTGGGCGTACCAGCCTCGCCAGGTGCGGGCCTGGTAGTCGTCGAGTCCGGTTTTCTGTTTGGCTTGTTTGAAGCACTCCTCGACCGGCCAGCGCCGGCCGGCAACCCAGATGAGCGTGGCCAGGCTGGTCCGGCGGGGTGCATAGCAGATGTAGTAAGCGATCTCGGTCGGGTCGCTGAGAGCTGCGCCGTGCGAGCAACCAATGACCGCGTCCCGAAGTCCACCACGGCCGGATCGGTGTTCGCACCCAGTCGTAGACTCGCGGGCCATGCGTGCCGTCGCCGCAGGATATCCGCCACGCGGAGCCGGGCAGACCCGCGACGATGTGGTCGACGCGACCCGAGCCGATCCCGCGAGCGGACACGTCGTCGTTGCAGCGAGTCGCGACCACATGGAACGCGTCGACGTCCCAGTCCGCCCGGCGCAGCAACCGCTGCATCCCGTCCGGACTGACCTCACCGGCATGCTCGGCCAGGGTCCAGCCGTTCTTGCGTTCTAATCCGGCTACCAACCCGCCGACATACCGGCCAGCCCGCTCACGCGGTTCTGACCCGCCAAAACGCGGACCCACCAGATCAAGTAAGCCATCCAGCTCAGCCCGCCAGCCCTCGACGTCGACGTAGACCACGCCCAACTAACGCGCCGCACCGCCATCCGGCCACGCCACCCAGGACTACAAATGCCGTTGCAGTTTTAGCCGACCAGGGCCGACTTCTTCCGGAGGTGGGCGACCTGCCAGCTCAGGTCGGCCGGGCCGCCGGACTCCAGCGCCGCGCGGACGCCGAGAAACAGCCACGCCTGATAGACCGGCCTGATCAACTGCCACTCCAGGTCGGACAGCGGCCGCACCGAGTCGTACCCGCGGATGACGTCGTCTTGATAGCCGCGCCACGCCAGCGCGAAGTCGGCCACCTGGAAGGTGTAGTGGCTGGCCTCGAAGTCGAGAACGCCGCTCAGCCGCCCGTCGGCGAAGAGCAGGTTCCACGGCGCGAAGTCACCGTGGATCACTGACCGGGGAACGTCGACGACCGGGTGATCCGCGAACCAGCCCGCCGCCGATTCGAGGCCGTCGAGCAGCACCGCGCCCGAGTCCGGGTCGGACCGGGCATAGGACCGCAGCAGCCGTCCGAGCACCGGATCCCCGACGACCGAGGCCGGGGAGGGGAAGCCGGGGCGCGGAGCGGTCAGCCCGCATTCGGCGGCGGCCAGATGCAGCGCGCCCAGCAACCGGCCCCGGACGAGCCGATCGTCGGAGCGGGCGGCGACGCCGGGCAGCCGGGAGTAGAGCACCCAGCCGTCGTCGCCGACCTCCAGCGGCGACGGCGTCGGCCAGCCCAGCGAGCGCAGCGCCGCGGCGGACGCCAGCTCGTACTCCCAGGACGGGGACGCGTGGAACTTGAGGACGAGCGGCACCCCGTCACGGCGTACCGCCCACGTCCCCGAACCCGAACCGGTCAGCGCCTCGGCGGGAGTGAGGCCCCACCGCGCGCAGACCGATGTCAGAGCCGCAGTTCCGACCAATCCAGCAACCCCGCTCCCAGGTCGCGCACCGTGGCCAGCAGGCCGAGCCGGGCCGCCCGCAGCACCGGATTTTCGTCCATCACGAACACGTCGACGAAGAAGTCGGCCAGCGGAACCGCCAGCCGCCGCACCACCTCCGTGAACCGCACCAGGTCCGGTTCCTCCAGGGCCGACACCTCGGCGGCCACCGCGACGACCGCCTCGTGCAGCCGGAGCTCGGCCGGTTCGACCAGCACCGACTCGTCGTAGGAGTCGGGCGTGCCGGCCGGCACGATGCGGCGGCAGCGCTGCAGGGCCTCGGCGACCCGGACGAAGTCGGGATCGAGGACCAGCGAGTCCAGCTGCGCCAGCAGCTTGTCGGCGACCGAGGGCCGGGCGTGGTGGGGCAGCACGGCCCGCACCCGGTCGACCGGCCGGCCCTCCTCGACCAGCACCTGCTCCAGCCGCTTGGCCAGGAAGTCGCGGGCCGACAGCAGCACGTCCTCGCTCACCACGACCGGCTGGCGCGCCGCGGCGAAGGTGAGCCCGTCGGTCAGCGAGAGGCCGGCCAGCGCCGGCTGGGCGCGGTGCACCGCGATCAGGCCGAGGAACGCCCGGCGCAGGGCGAACGGGTCGCTGCTTCCGGTCGGGAGGCCGACCGTGGCGGCCAGGCCGGCGATCAGGTCGAGCCGGTCGGCGATCGACAGCAGTGCGCCCGGCACCGACGCGGGCAGCCGGTCGCCGGTGTTGCGGGGCAGTTCGGTCTCGTAGATCGCCTGGGCGACGGCCGGGGTCTCGCCCGCGTTCTCCGCGTAGTCCCGGGCGAGCACGCCGGCGAGCGAGGTCATCTCGGTGACCAGTTGCGAGCCGAGGTCGAACTTCACCAGCTGGGAGGCGCGCTCCAGGGTCGGGGTGAGCAGCCCCAGCGGACCGGCGAGATCAGCGGCGACGGCACTGATGCGGGCCGCCCGGTCGGCCATCGACCCGAGCTTGTCGGTGAAGGTCAGGCGCTCCAGACGCGACCGCATCGCGGGCAGCGGAACCTGCCGGTCGGCCCGGTAGAAGAACGCGGCGTCCTCATAGCGGGCCCGCAGCACGGCCTCGTTGCCGGCCCGGACCAGTTCGAGGTCGACCGGGCCGTTGGCCACGGTCACGAACATCGGCAGCAGCGAACCGTCCTCGGCCGACCGCACCGGCAGGTAGCGCTGGTGCTTGCGCATCACGGTCGTCAGCACGGCGTCGGGCAGCGTCAGGTAGCTCTCGTCGAACGTTCCCAGCAGCGGTGTCGGCGCCTCGACCAGGTAGGTGATCTGGTCGATCAGCGCGGCCTCGCCGGCCACGTCGACGCGGCCGTCCGGATAGACGCTGTCCTGCGCGCCGGTGACGATCAGCTCTTGACGGTCCTCGGGGTCGGCGACGATGCCGTTGATCGCCAGCGTCTCCATGAACGTCTCGGCCGACGCGACCTCGACCTCCGGCTGCTCGGCGGTGCGCAGCACCCGGGTGGTGCGCCCGGCCGCCATCGTGCCGACCGCGACCGGGATGACGTCGTCGCCCCACAGGGCGGTCAGCCAGCGGATCGGGCGGCTGTAGCTGAGCTGCGGGTCGTTCCACCGCATGTTCTTCGCACCGCGCAGGCCGGTCACCACCTTCGCGAGCAGGGGCGCCAGGACCTCGGCGGCCGCGCCGCCGGCTTCGTGCCGGCTCACGGTCACATGACGTACGCCGTTGAAGTCCGACTGCTCGACCTCGGCGGCCGTGATCCCGTGGCCGCGCAGGAAGCCCTCGAGAGCCTTCGTGGGTGACCCGTCGGGGGCGTACGCCGCCGCGAGTTTGGGGCCGCGCACCACGCGTACGGAATCTGTCTCCCGAGCCGCCACCGAACCGACCACCGCGACCAGCCGCCGGGGTGTCGCGAACACCCGGACCTCGTCGTGGGTGAGCCGCGTCGCGGCGAGGCCGTCGGTGACCGCCTTCTCGACATAGGTGAGCGCCGCACGCGCCTCGGACGGCGGCAACTCCTCGGTGCCGATCTCGAAGGCCAGGGTGCGCGGCTGGGTCTTCTCGGCCGGCAACGAGACCGGGCGCGCCGGCGGCAGCGGCTCCACGAGCCCGAGCGGATGGTTCAGCTCGTCGCGACGGGCCTCCCAGAGCCGGGCCACGTCGCCGGCCAGCCTCCGCATGCGGGCGAACTCGGCCGCGCGGTCGGCGGTCGACACGGCACCGCGGGCGTCGAGCACGTTGAACGCCTGCGAACACTTCAGCACGTAGGTGTGGGCGGGCACCGGCAGGCCGGCGTCGATGAGGCGTTGCGCCTCCCCGGCGTACAGCTCGAGCAGCTGCCGGTTGGCAGCGACGTCGGCATCGTCGAGGTAGTACCGCGACATCTCGTATTCGCCCTGGCCGAACACCTCGCCGTAGGAGATGCCGGGAGCGTATTCGATCTCCTTGAAGTGGGTCTTGTCCTGCAGCGCCATGATGATGCGCTCGATGCCGTACGTGATCTCCACGCTGACCGGTTCGAGGTTGATGCCGCCGGCCTGCTGGAAGTACGTGAACTGGGTGATCTCGAGGCCGTCGAGCCACACCTCCCAGCCCAGTCCCCAGGCGCCGAGCGCGGGGGAGGCCCAGTTGTCCTCGACGAACCGCACGTCGTGGGCCTTCACGTCGATGCCGAGGGCCTCGAGGCTTCCCAGGTAGAGCTCCTGCGGGTTACCCGGGTCGGGCTTGAGGATCACCTGGAGCTGGGTGTGGGTCTGCAGGCGGTTGGGGTTCTCCCCGTAGCGCGAGTCGTCGGGCCGCACCGACGGCTCGACGTAGACCACCCGCCACGGCTCCGGGCCGAGCACCCGCAGGAACGTCGCCGGGTTGAGCGTGCCCGCGCCGACCTCGGTGTTCATCGGCTGGACGGTCAGGCAGCCCTGTTCCGTCCAGTACGCGGTCAGCCGGGCCAGCGCGTCCTGCATCGTCAGCATGGGTCCGAAGTCTAGGAGAGCGGCCGGACGGGTAGGTGGGATATATGACCGAGCTGCTCGTAGGTGATCTGTACAACTTCCAGGACCTGCTGTCGCCATCGGAAGCCGCCGTTGTGCTCAGAGTCCGGGAGTTCCTCGCGGCCGAGGTTGGTCCGATCGCCAACGATCACTGGGCGCGGGCCACCTTCCCGTCCGAGCTGATCAAGCGCTATGCCGGCCTGGAGATCGCCGGCGCGGTGCATTCCTCCCTGCTCAACGGGTGGCTGGCCCTGGAAATGGCGCACGCGGACGCCTCGATGGCCACGTTCTACGGTGTCCACTCCGGCCTGGCGATGGGCAGCATCCGCACGTGCGGTTCGCCGTCGCAACAGCAACGGTGGCTGCCGTCCATGGCGTCGTTCGACAAGATCGGGGCGTTCGCGCTGACCGAGCCGACCGGCGGGTCCGACGTGGCGGCCGGCCTGCGCACCACGGCCCGGCGGGTCGGCGACGAGTGGATTTTGAACGGCGAGAAGCGCTGGATCGGCAACGGCACCTTCGCCGACCTGATCGTCGTCTGGGCCCGCGACCTGGCCGACGACCGGGTGAAGGGCTTCGTGGTCCCGGGCGACGCGCCGGGCTTCACCGCCACGAAGATCGAAAACAAGATCGCCCTGCGGATCGTCCAGAACGCCGACATCGTGCTGTCCGACGTGCGGGTTCCCGAGGACGATCGCCTCCAGAACGCCAACTCCTTCAAGGACACCGCGAAGGTGCTCCGCCAGACCCGCAGCGGCGTCGCCTGGGAGGCGGTCGGGGTCATGCTCGCCGCCTTCGAGATCGCCCAGGCGTACGCGACGACCCGCGAACAGTTCGGCAAGCCGATCGGGTCGTTCCAGCTCGTGCAGGACCTGCTCGTGCGGATGGTCGGCAACCTGACCGCCTCGCTGGGGATGTGCGTCCGGCTGGCCCAGTTGCAGGACGCGGGCCGGTATCGCGACGAGCACTCGGCCCTGGCCAAGGCGTACTGCACGACCCGGATGCGCGAGGTGGTCGGCTGGGCCCGCGAGCTGCTGGCCGGCAACGGCATCGTCCTCGACTACGACATCGGCCGGTTCGTCGCCGACGCCGAGGCCCTCTACTCCTACGAGGGCACCCGCGAAATCAACACCCTGATCGTCGGCCGCGCCCTGACCGGCGAGAGCGCCTTCGTCTGACCTGGGTGTCCGGCTTCCCGGCGGGCGCCCGGGATGGAAGGATCCGAGGCCGTGAGGTCTCTGGTGGGGTGGGTGCGGCGGAAGGACCCGCAGCTCGTGGCGGTGCGGCGGGCCGCCCGCATCATGATCGTGGCGTGCCTGGGGTTCTACGTCTGCCGCTACGGGCTGAACAAGCCGAGCATGGCGCCATATGCGTTGTTCGGAGCCGTGGCGCTCGGCGCCCTGTCGCAGATTCCCGGCAGCCCGCGGCAGCGCGCCCGCACGCTGCTCGCCGTGCTGCCGGTGGGATGGGTGCTGGTCACGCTGGGCACCGTGCTGTCGGTGACCACCTGGGCGGCCACCGCCGGCATGTTCCTGCTCGGTTTCGCCGTCAGCTTCGTCGGCGTGGGCGGCCCGAAGCTGGTCGGGCTGGCCGCCGGCATGCAGCTGCTCTACATCCTGCCCTGCTTCCCGCCGTACGATCCGGGCTCGCTCCTCTGGCGGCTGGGCGGCCTCACCATGGCCGTGCTGCTCCTGGCCGGGGCCGAGGTCGTGTTGTGGCCCGACCCCGCCCCGGTGCCCTACCGCAAGCGGCTGGGTGACGCGATCGGCGGGCTCGGCGCCTGCCTGCACGCGTTGGCCGACAGCTGGGGCGGTGACCCGACCGGCCGGGACCGGCTGGCCGCACTGCTGCCCGAGGCCACCGACGCGGCCGACGCGCTGCGGCCGTCGCGGCTGCCGGCGGCCCAGCGGCCGGCGTCGGCCGGGCGCCGCGACCGGGCGCTCAGTTCGGCCGCCGGCACCGCGCGGCTGATGCTGGGGCGGGCGGTCGACCTCTATTTCACCGAGGTGCACGAGGCGGCCACTCTGCCCGCCGCGACCAGGCTGCTGCGGGAGACCGCCGGTTGTGTCGAGTCGGCCGCGGCGTGGCTGCACGGCACCGGCCCGGTGCCCGACACCGGGCACATCGTGGCCGCGCTCAACGAGTTTCGCATCGCCCGCATGAACACCGATCCGAACGGCCTGCCGCCGGAGCGGCTGCGGCTGGGGTCGATGGCGCTCGCGCTGGGAGAGTGGACCAAGTCGCTGATCTTCGTGATCCGGGTGGCGGCCGGGCTGCTGCCCGACCATCCCGACCCGACGCCGCCGACCGCGCAGCCGGGCCAGTTCTGGTATGCGTACCGGAAGGTCCCCAACCTCTGGTGGCACCGCCTGCGGGAAAATCTCACCCCGCGCTCGGTCTATTTCCAGGGTGCCCTGCGCCTGGCCGTCGCCCTGGCGGCGGCCCGGCTGCTGGCCGGGGTCTTCGACCTGTCGCACGGGTTCTGGGTGCTGCTGACGATCCTGACCGTGCTGCGCACCAGCGCCGCCGAGACCCGGTCGGCGCTCAAGCCGGCGCTGATCGGCACCGTGGCCGGCTCGATCGTGGCGGCCGGGCTGCTGGTCGTCGGCGTCGACCCGACGGTCTACGCGATCATCCTGCCGTTCGTGATGTTCATCGGGTTCGCGGCCGGGCCGCTGCTCGGGTTCGGCTGGGCGCAGGCCCTCTTCACGCTGGTCATCACGCTGGTGTTCGCGCAGGTCACGCCGGTCGACTGGCGGCTGGCCGAGGCGCGGGTGCTCGACGTGCTGGTCGGCGCCGGGGCCGCCGTGCTGATCGGCGTCTTCGCCTGGCCGCGGGGCGGGGGCGGCGAGCTGCACCGGGCGGTCGGCAACTTCATCGGCGGCGCCTCGCGGGTGATCCGCGAGACCGTGTCGGTGATGGCCGACGGGGAACGGCCGGGCACCGCGCTGCCGGAGACCCGCGCGGCGGGCATGCTGGCCGACGCTTCCTACGCGCTCTATCAGAGCGAACGGCACGAGGCCTCGACGATCGACTGGCAGGCCACCCTGGTGGCCGGTCACCATGCCGTACGCGGGGCCGAGGTGCTGATCCGGTCGTGCCCGGCCGGGGGCCTGCTGCCGAGCGTCGGACCGTTGACCGCGACCGCGTGGGACGTGGCCCGCCGGTTCGAGCGGGCGGCGGAGGGGCTGCTGGCCCACGACCGGGGTTTCGTCGAGCGTCCCACCCCGGAGCGTCCGGCACCGGTCGACTGGCCCGACGACCTCGGCTCCGAGCTCTACGTCATCGCCGACCTGCGGGCGTGGCTCGACGGGCTGCGCGACGACGTCACGCGGATCGCGGGCCGGCCGGAGCGGGTCGACGGGCTTCGGGACCGGGTTTCGCAACTTGCCGACGGCGCGACGTGAACTTTTCTCGATCAGATCCGTTTACCTCTGCGTGCAGGATCTGACCGCGTTCTACGGCATCATCTCCGGCGTCAACTTCACGCTCCTCGGGCTGTGGTGGGTGGCGGTCCAGGAACTCAAACACCTACGCCACTCCGGGGCGGGCCGCATGGCGTACGTCGTCTCGCTCCAGTTCGTGGTGCCGGGCACGGCGGCGTTGCTCAGCCAGGTGGCGCCCAAGGTCGCCGGGCTGTGGCGGGGCTCGTTCACCCTGGCCGGCATCCTCGGGGTGCTCGGCATTCTGCTGCTCGTGCCCCGGCTGGTCGAGGGCGGCTCGAAGCGGGTGTCGCGCCTGCTGCTGATCGCCGGCGTCCCGCTCTACGCCTTGGTCGCGGTGGTCGCCGGCGTCCCGTCGATCGACACCGCGGTGGCGAAGTCGATCAACGGGGCGCAGCTCGAGGGCGTCCTGTTCTGCCTGATCGTGCTGATCAGCACGCAGACCGCGTGGATCGCGGCGATGTCGCGCTGGGGCGAGGAGGAAACCTCGGCGCCTCAGACCGTCAGCATCCCAGTGACTCCTCGGATCCGCTGACCAGGTGGCCGGCGGCCATGCTGTCGGCGATCTCCCGGAACGACTGGGACCAGGCCCCCTCCGGCTCCAACTGCTTGAGCACCGCCCAGTGGTGGCTGCTCTTCATGGCGTTCGCCGCGCGCTTCGCCTCGGCGGTGTCGCCCGTGGCGCGGGCCTGTTTCCAGTCGGCGATCCAGCCGCATCCGACCACCTTGGTCGCCTCGGCGCCGAACTGGTAGGGGTCGTTGACGCCGAGAGCCTGAAGCGCCGACGGGTCGAAGCCGGGCGGCAACGGGATGTCGGCGAGCACCTTCTCGGCCGCGGAGACGGCCCGGTCGGGGGTGACGATCTCCGGGGGCATCGCGGCCAGGAACGTACGGGCGTCGACCTGCTTGATGTGGGTCAGCGTCCGCTCGAAGCTGGCGAGGGTCCAGCCGGTGGGCCCGGTCCGCATCTCGGCGAAGAGACCGTCGCGGGGTTTCAGCATGACCGCGAAGTCGGTGGCGCTGTAGGTGAACCGGTTGCCGGCCAGCCCGGCTCCTCGATGAGCAGTCGCGGGTTGTCCTGGGCCGCCTTGAGGTCGAGCCCCGTGCGCTCCTCGGGGAGGCCAGCCCTTCCCAGGCGGTGAGCATCAGCAGCTCGCGGTCCGGTTCGGCGGGCTGCGTGACCCGCCGCGTGGCGTATGCCAGTACGGCCTCGAAGTTGCCGGCGTAGACGCGCCGGAAGCGTTCCTCGGGGGTCATGTCCCTGTCCCTGTCCGGCGGATGGCCGAACGTTACCGCGTGGTGCGGCCCGATCTATGCGGCCTGGGACGCCCGCCGGTATCCGCCGCCGTGCACCTTGGTGTCCCGTTTCGCCTCGTACATCGCGACATCGGCGGCCCGGATCAGCGCGTCGTACTCGGTCGCGTCGTCCGGGAACAGCGCGATGCCCACGCTCCCGCCGATCTGCACCTGTACGCCGTCGATCTCGAACGGCGTCCGCAGCCGGTCGACGATCCGCTCGGCCACGTGCTCGGCGGCGGTCGCGTCCGGGTCGCGGGTCAGCAGGATCGCGAACTCGTCGCCGCCCAGCCGGGCCACCACGTCGTTGTCCCGCACCGAGCCGAGCAGCCGCTTGGACACCTGCTGCAGCAGCACGTCGCCGGCCTGGTGCCCGGCGGTGTCGTTGACCTGCTTGAACCCGTTGAGGTCGAGCAGCATGACGGCGGCCCGGGTGCCGGTGACCGCGGCCAGCCGCACCTCCTCGGAGGCCCGGCCGAGCAGGTGCGAGCGGTTGGGCAGCCCGGTCAGCGAGTCGTGGTAGGCCTGGTGACTGAGCTGGGCCACGTGGGCCTGGGCGGCCTGCCGCATCTCGGCGCTGTCGACGATCAGGGCGCCCTCGACCGAGAGCTGCTCGGCCAGGATGCGGTCGCGGCTGCTCCAGTCGCGGGTGCCACTGGTGTCGCCGCACAGGATCATGCCGACCGCGCCCTGGGCCGAGAGCAGCGGCAGCGCCAGATAGCAGCGCAGGCCCATGCTCTGCACCAGCCCGCCCGGCCGCACCTGGGCGGTCGCCGCGTCGCCGACCAGGGCCGGCCGGCGGTCGGCGGCGATGCCGCGCCAGATCGGGGAGTCGGCCGCCTGGTGGCCGAGCAGCCGCTCGATGTCGGAGGGGAGGCCGGCGCTGTGCACGTACCGGATCCGGCCGTCGCCGTCGACGAGGTAGAGCGCGGCGAACTCGGTGCGGAACGCGTCGGCGGTCGATGCGGCGAGGATCCGGCCGGCCGCCTCGACGCTGGTTGCGGCCATGCCCTCCTCGAACAGGCGGCGGATGATCGTCGAGGTGTGCGACACGAACTGCCGCTGCTTCTCGGCCGCCAGCCCTTGCAGCGTGCTGGCGAAGTGCAGCGCGAGCTCGGCCAGTACCTCGTGCCGGAGCGTGTCCAGGCCGGTGCCGGTGAGGAGCAGGACGCCCACGGTCTGGCCGCCGATCCGCAGACGTACGGCCATCTGTTCGCCGCTGACCAGCGGCGGCGCCCCGGCCGCCATCCGGAACACCTTGCCCGCGGTGAGCAGGTCGCGGCGGCCGGGCTCGCCGACCTGCGCGCACGCGTTCATGAGCCCGGTCTCGGAGTCGAGTTCGAAGACGGTGGCGGCGGTGAGCCCGCCGGCGACCTTGAGGTGGGGTTCGGCCAGTTCGAGTACGTGCTGCATGGACGGGGTGTCGCGGGTCATGAACGAAACGAGGTCAGCGAGCAGCGCTTCCTGCGCGTCTTCGAGAGTCGTCTGGCTCATGGCCTAAGAAGTCGGCACCGGCGGTGGGCGGTTGAGGTTTCGGTTTGCACGAACCTACCCATGCATTGATACCGATCGAACCTTGACGGAACCTGAGCAACTTTGTTGGACTGTGTTGCCTTCTTCCTCGTGGAAGGGAACATCGCGCATGAAATCGCCCGTCCTGATGCTCGTAGCCGCCCTGATCGGCGTGCCCGCCGCGCCGGCCTGGCACGCCGGCATCCCTCCGCTGGCCACCCGTTGGACCTCCCAGGTCGGCCCGGACAACGCCCTCCCCGAATACCCCCGTCCCCAGATGACCCGCCCCAAGTGGCAGAACCTGAACGGCGTCTGGGAGTTCGCCAAGGCCGAAACCGGTCAGGCGGTGCCGTCCGGGCAGAGCCTGGGCGAACGCGTGCTGGTGCCCTATCCGATCGAGTCGGCCCTCTCCGGCATCCAGCGCCACGAGGACCGCATGTGGTACCGCCGCACCTTCACCGTTCCGGCGGGCTGGAAGGTCGGCTCCGGCAACCGGCTCGAACTGCACTTCGGCGCCGTCGACTACGACGCCCGGGTCTACGTCAACGGCACCCAGGTCGCCACCCACCGCGGCGGCTACGACGGTTTCGACGTCGACGTGACCGGCGCGCTCAAGGGCGCCGGCCCCCAGGAGCTGATCGTCTGGGCCGAGGACCTCACCGACGCCACCGGCCAGCCGATCGGCAAGCAGCGCCGCACCTCCGACCACGGCATCTTCTATCAGGGCAGCTCGGGCATCTGGCGCACGGTCTGGATGGAGCCGGTGCCGGCCGCCCACATCACGTCGCTCACGCTGACCCCTTCGACCACCTCATTGAAGATCAAAGTCAACACCGTTTCCGGTACGGGCCTGACCGTGCGCGCGTCCGTTCCCGGGGTCGGCTCCGTCACCGGAGCGGCCTCCTCGACTCTGACGCTGCCCGTGCCCCACGCTCACCTGTGGTCACCCAACGATCCGCATTTGTATGATTTATCGGTCAAACTGCTCGAGTCCGGTGATCAGGTCGGCTCGTACTTCGGGATGCGCACGGTCGGCACCGCCAAGGGGGCCGACGGCAAGCTCCGGATCACGCTCAACGGCAAGATCCTGTTCAACATGGCCAACCTCGACCAGGGCTTCTGGCCCGACGGCCTCTACACCGCGCCCACCGACGCGGCGCTGAAGTGGGACCTCGAACAGGACAAGGCGATGGGCTTCAACGCCGTCCGCAAACACATCAAGGTCGAACCCGACCGCTGGTACTACTGGGCCGACAAACTGGGCCTGATGGTCTGGCAGGACATGCCGTCCTCCAACACCGGCCCGATCCCGGCCGAGTGGCGGGCCCAGTTCGAGGCCGAACTTCGCGCGTTGGTCGACACGCACAAGTCGTGGACGTCGATCGTCGCCTGGATCCCGTTCAACGAGGGCTGGGGCGAGTGGAGCCGGGACGACACCGGCCGCATCGCCACCGAAGTCAAGGCGCAGGACCCGACCCGGCTGGTCGACCCGATGAGCGGCGTGAACTGCTGCAACTCGCACGGCGACTCCGGCGCGGGCGACGTGATCGACTTCCACCAATATCTAGGGCCGGCCTCCCCGGCACCGTCCGGCAACCGGGTGGCGATCGACGGCGAGCACGGCGGGTTCGGGCTCAAGACGTCCAACCACATGTGGTTCGGGGACGGCCAGGCGTACGAGATGGAGCCCGACTCGGCCACGCTGACCGCGAAGTACGTGGCCAACCAGCAGGACGTGCTGACCTCGGCTCAGCACTGCGGGATCAGCGGTGCCATCTACACCCAGTTGTCCGACGTGGAGGGCGAGCTCAACGGCTTCTTCACCTACGACCGTACGGTCACCAAGATGGACCCCCGGCAGGTCCGGTCGATCAACCAGAAGATCATCAAGCAGGCGGACGGCTCGGGGTCGAGCGTGCCCGCGCCCCCGCCCGGAACTCCCGGCCTGACCGGGGTCGCCTTCTGGCCGCTCGACGGGTCCTACGGATCCCTGACCCCGGTCGGCGACCCGGCGTTCGCCGACGGCCACAACGGCCAGGGAGTCGCGTTCAACGGCACCTCGCAATATCTCGACGCGGGTAAGCCGGTGCTCGATACGGCCTCCGACTATTCGGCCGCGGCCTGGGTCAAGCTCGACAAGGCCGACGGCGCATTCCAGACCGTGATCAGCCAGGACGGGCCGTCGAACAGCGACTTCTATCTGCAGTACTCGGGCGCCGATCAGAAGTTCGCGATGAGCTTCGCCGGCGTGCGCGCACTGGCCCCGTTCAAACCCGATGTCGGCCAGTGGTACCACCTGGTCGGCGTCCGCGACACGGTCAAGGGCGAGCTCCGGCTCTACGTCGACGGCGCGCTGGCCGGCACGGCGAGCGCCTGCCTGCCGCAGGCGGCACCGACCGGCGACACGGTCATCGGCCGGGGCAGATACGGTGGTAACCCGGTCGACTACCTGGACGGCACGGTCGATCAGGTGCATCTCTACGACCGGGCCCTCTCGGGCGACGAGATCCAGCAGCTGTACGCGTCCGGGCAGTAGACGACGCGTACCTCCGGTGCCGGCCCACCTGATCC